>NZ_FRBE01000020.1 GCF_900142535.1 Fibrobacter sp. UWEL | reverse complement strand
TGGTAGAGATCAAAAGCCCGAATCCATTCTTTTTCTGTGTGTTTCTTATACATGAAAACCCCGAAGGTTGTGTCCAACTTTCGGGGTTCACATCATTCTTTACCTCGGGGTTTTTCTTTACGCAAAAAAAACACCCCGTAGGCCAAGCCCACGGAGTGTTCCACATCCAAATTTTAATGAGAATTACTTGATAGCGATGCGAGCAGCCTTCATGTCGCTTCCGTTCTGGACGCGAACCACGTAGTTACCGCGAGTAAGGCTTTCAAGAGAAACCTGATGGTTGCCAGCGGTCATGTTTTTGCGAGAAGACATCACCATGTTACCCATCATGTCAAATACGGAAACCTTCACCATACCGCTGCGAGCAACGGAGATGTTCAGGTTTGCACCAACTGCAGCCAGCTTGATGCCAGACTGGGCGACGCGAACCGGCTTGATAGAAGTGTTGTTCGGATCGTAGACCATGCAGGTCAGGTCATCCACGTAGAGTTCGCGAATTTCCGGCTGGTCTTCATCACCGAAGCCCTTGTAACCAATTGCTTCCCAGGACATCTTCTTGATATTGGAAGTATTCAAGGTCTTAAGGCTATCAGTCCAGGTCGGCTGAGTCAGCTTGTCCCAGGTAATCACAACAGAAGTCCATTCGGTAGCATCATTGAGCTTGTATTCATGATAGGCATAGTCATTCACCTGGCCATCCTGAACCTTGAACTTATGATGAACGCCCTTATAGCGGTAACCGATTGCTTCGCAAATGTGCAGGTCAAAGCCCTTAGAAGTATCTGCAACCAGGTTCAGACCGAGAGCAACGAAGGGGGCTTCAGTATATTCACCCTGTTCCCACTTGATGCCGGTGAGACCAACGAAGCCTGCAGTACCATTGGTAGGATCCTTAGTACCCGGGAACACAACAACGTAGCCCGGCAGGTTTGCATCGTAAACGTTAGTAATGGAGGACAAGCCACCCGGTTCCTTATCGGTATAGGCATACCAGGTACCGGTAGAGTTAGCCACTTCGTTACCATCTTCGAGGTCGTCAAGAATCACGAGAACAGTATTGGGAGTCTTGTTCACAGAGGAAGAAGAAACCGGAACCACAGCGGTAGAAGAGCTGGACTTGCCACCGATGACTGCAGTAGAAGAACTAGACTTGCCGCCAATCACAGCGGTAGAGGAACTGGACTTGCCGCCAATCACAGCAGTAGAGGAGCTAGACTTGTCACCAGTAACAGGAGCATCACCTGCATTGGCAATAGCCTTAATTGCAACGCCGTCGCAACGAACATCGTCCACGTAGAGGTAAGGATGAGTGGTCTTCTGCTTGCTATCCGGAACATCCAGAGCACCCTTCACCTGCCAACCGAAGGCAGTCACGGCACCCATGCCCTTGTCCAGGCTGAAGTGCTTATCGTTATCACCCCAGTCTTCCTGAATGAACTGATCCCAGGAAAGTTCAACTTCCTTCCAGTCATCAGAGCCATCCTTCGTCACATAGTGGAAGTTCCAGTTGGTCACCTTAGAAGTTTCAACACGGAAGTTGTGGCTAGCACCCTTGAACTTGTAGCTAATTGCCTTACATGCGCTCAAATCATAAGACTTCTTAGGATCGGCGTTCAGGTTCAGACCGATAGTTACATAGGGAGCGTACTTATAGCCGCCCTGAGAAAGCTTGATATCGGTAATACCAGCAACGTACTTGGAAGTATTCTTGTCGCCACCCGGAGCAGCCATCAGGACATCGTAAACTTCCTTGCCCTTGCCGTCAGTCCACTTCTTGTTGGAAATGGAGGTGTTTCCCTTACCATCTTCATCGTCGTCGGAATCAGCAAATGCAGACCACCAGCCACCAGTATAGGAATAACGGTCGCCATCTTCCAAGTCATCGATGATGTCGGTAGAAGTTCCGTTTGCAACACCAGTAGAGAAGCCGGAATTGCTGGAAGCATTACCATTGGTAAGACCGCAATCCTTATAGCCTGTCTTGCCATTCATCCAGCCCTTAACCATGTTACCGGAAGTAGAGTAAGTCAGGCCCTGGTCGATAGCCAAGTTTGTAAATGCAGCGGAACCTTCGTTAATGGCAGAAGCAGACCAGTTGGCCCAAGACACCTTGTTGGTGTTCATCCAGTTGATCCAAGCCTGGCTTGCAGACTGGTTGGCGCCACCGTTACCATCGGCAGAAACGGTACCCCATTCAGAAGCGAACACGGGCACACCCTTGCTCATTGCCGTTTCAGCCTTACCATCGTAGCCACCGCCTACACAGTGAGTTGCAGCGTAGAAGTGGAGAGTACAAGCGTAATTGTCATCGTTAATGCCGGAAGTAGCGCATTCATCGGGAGCACTAGACCAACCAGGGCTACCCACCAGCACCAGGTTATCGGAATACTTACGGATAACCGGGATGATAGCGTTTGCATGAGATGCCACAGTGGACATGGAAGCGCCGTTAGGTTCATTCCATACTTCGAAAATCACGTTGTTGTAAGCACCATATTCCTTAGCAGCGTATTCGAAGAATTCCTTTGCTTCGGCAGTGTTACCGGTAGCACTTTCAATGTGCCAGTCAATGATGACGTAAATGTCGTTTTCGACAGCAGCGTTCACCACATTCTTCAGGTAACCCAACTGGAGAGTCTTACCAGTTTCGCTACTCAGGTAGCCACGGCCCTTATCATCGAACTTTTCCTTGGTAACACCCATGGCGAAACGAATCACTTCGATGTTCATTTCGCTGACCATGCGGTTCACAGCCTTTTCGGAGTAGAACACGGTGGAGCTATCTGCAGCGGAGCTCCAGAAAAGGCTCATACCCTTCACCTGCACGGGAGTGGTTGCATAAGACGGGCAGGAACCCACCAGCTGGCCCTTGTTACTGATTTTTGCGGCCTTCAGTTCACCATAGGTGCTGACAGGGCCTACACGGCTTGCGCTTACTGCCATTGCAGATGTTGCAGCGGCGAGAAGAGCGGCGGCGACGACTTTCTTCATTGACATCCTCATTAAATTGGAGTTTTACCCAATCCCAATTTCCACTACCCAAAATACCGAGGGTAAAGATAGTATCCCATTATAAAGTTGGATGTAATTATTTAGAAAGACGGTAAATTTCGTCAAAAAAGCGAATTTTGATAACGAATTTTTACATAGTTAAGTATTGAAATGAACATACGGAAAATGGCTCCGGGAAACCCGGAGCCATCTTGAGGAGCCCCACATCCCTAGGGGCCATCTACACACATCCCAAGCTCTTTACTTCTTGAGAATCTTCTGCTGGAAAGACTTGCCATCGGCAATGGCGCGGACCAGATACACACCCGGACGAAGGGCGGAAAGATCCACCACATTTCCCGCGGTAAAGCCGGCCATGGAAGCCACAGCCTTTCGGCCATCCATACGGACTACATCCAGGCGGCGAACGCTATTTGCGGAAATCACCAGCTGAGCGGAAGCCACATCGAAGTGGAATGCAGAACCCGTCACAGCAACTTCAGCCAAGGCATCCTTCCCATCATCTTCAGAACCTTCACCGGGATTTTCTTCGCTGGAGGAACTTACAGGAGGTTCGCTAGAGGAACTTTCCGGCTGTTCAGCACCGCCGGTAACAGTAATGGTCCCGGTCTTGGAAACGTTGGAGGACGCACCCGTAGTCGTTACCGTAAAGTTGTAGGCGCCAGAAGCAGCGGTTGCAGAAACAGTGCCAGAGATATAGAAGTCAGAACCCTTCATGGTACCGGTCAAACCTTCCGGAAGTCCCGTCACGGTTGCGCCGGTTGCGCCAGCCACAGTGTAGTAGAATTCAGCAATTGCAACTCCTGCAGCCACCGTCTGAGTTGCACTGCCGGAACCATGCTTTGTCAGGCTAGCATCGCCAGAAACCACGGGCTGATCGATCACGGAGCTAGAGGATGCAGGAACAACACTGGAGGAGGATTCTGCGGGCTTCACGCTGGAGGAGGATTCCGCAGGCTTTACACTGGAGGAAGAACTTGCAGGAACAACAGAGCTAGAAGAAACCACCGGTGTTTCAATCACCACCAGAGCGCCTTCACCCTGGATAGACTTCAAATCGCCCTTATAGGCCACCAGAGCATTCTTCAACGGCTGATTTACAGCGTAAAGTTCATCGTCGGCGCTGGTAAATTCCCACTTGAAGTCGCCACCGTTAACGCGGCCTGCATAAGTCGTCACGTTAGTCTTTGCAACATCCGGTTCGTCAGCAGCATAGGAATACATGATGGAGGAATTCACGTCGAAGTTATTGTACTTGTTACCGCCGGACTTGGAAACCACAGTTGCAGGAACCTGTTCGTTACGGGAACTTACCACGTAAGCGTCAAAGTCGGTCTTAGTATCGATGGAACCAACGGATTCACCATCCTTACCCTTCAGGCGGTAAGTGGTAGCACCGTAGGCAATGAAGGTGCCGCCTTCGGCAATCTTGTTGTTGTAAGCCTTGATAGTTCCGCCGGCTTCCTTGCTAAAAGTAGCGTTATCGGTAGTGCTGGTGGTGGTACCGGCATAAAGGTCAGAACCCTGCATAGATGTGAGCATAGGGAACTTGCAATTACGGAAGTAGTTGCTTTCCATGAACACGGAGGATCCCAGAGTAGAACCTGCACCGTACTTGGCGTTGCCATCATAGTAGTTGTTGTAAACGTGAGCGCTATAGTAGCGGACGCGGGGATGACGGCTATCGGAATGGTCGTACCAGTTGTGATGATAGGTAATGTAGTAGCCCTCAGTAGTACCTTCGGAAAGGCCCAGCAGGTTGGACTTGCCATTATCCCAGAAGTGGTTGTAGCTGAACGTCACGTAAGTGGACTTCTTGCAGTCCAGAGCGCCATCGCCCTTCACCTGGTCAGCGTCGGAACCCGCATCGCCATAGAACATATCGTTGTTGTGAATCCAGACATACTGGTTGTCCTGCTGAAGACCTATGTTATCACCTTCGGAGCTATTCACGTTCATGATGCCCATGTTGCGAACTTCAACGTTCTGAGCACCCTTCAGACGAATACCCCAGCCATTTGCAGTGGCGTCAGAACCGATACCTTCAACGGTCACGTAAGACTTTTCAGTCTTGTTATGGTCAATGACCATGTCACCTGCAACCAGAGAGTCGGAGTCCGTCACGTTGCCAATAAAGCGGAAATCGAAGGGGCGAGTTTCATAGCCCTTCTTCATGCAGTTCAAAATGCCCTGGAAGCTCAGGCAGGACTTCTTGGTTCCCTTGGAATCCACGGTCACGTCTGCAGTAACGGAATTCTTGGTCTTTTCAGTCACGTACACCACCACGGCACCACTCTTGAGAGTACCATCGGTATTGTAGGCACCAGGAACACGGTTATTGCTGAAGGCAAAACCAGATCGATCATGAGCCTTGACGGTAACGGTCTTGGAGGCGGTTTCGCCATTGCTTGCTTCCACCTTGATGGTGTGGGAGCCGGCCTTCAGGCCGACTGCATCAGCGCGCATATAGGAACCATAGCTACGAATCAGGGGATTGTCAATCTTGACACCATCCACGTAAACATTGTAGCTGCTAGCACCGGAAACCATAGCCCATTCCGCATAGGCGGATTCCAGCCATCCTTCAGCCTTGTTAATGGTCAATGCAGACGCGGAAGTGGCAAGGCCCAGCACTGCAGCAGAGAGAGAAAGAGTTTTGAAGTTCATACACACATCCCATTGTTTGTTCTTATTTATGTTCTCAAATATAATTCAACTTTTTCTAAAAAGCAATAGAAATTTTAAAGAATTTTTCATAAAATCAAAGATTTTGAAGATTTTATTGTTCTCATTTTATTAAAATACCTGATTAGAAAACCCGCAGAATATCCAAAAACAGGCTTTTTTCCCCGATTTATTCAAAAAAATCGGCCATTTTCCCCTGGATAATGGTATCTTAATGATACCCCACTCTCCTTGAGATTTTTCTCGAAATCAGGACTCAAAATGGAACCGCTACAGTATTTCTCCCTCGCCCAGATGTTTTTCGCAAACTGCGAAAGAGAGGATTTCGGCGGTTGGTACCACCGAAAAGGGGAAAAATGGGTTCACTTTACCAGACAAGACCTAAGATTAAAGACTTTGCAGCTGGCTCTTGCGTTCCGTGATATCGGAATTCGTCCAAAACAGAGCGTCGGCATCGTCGCCAATAGCAGTCCCGAATGGATGATGGTAGACGTAGCCGCCCAGCTGAACCACGCCATCACAGTTCCTCTTTTCCCTAACATTTCCACGGAAAATTTCAACTTCCAGTGTGACGATTCAGACATCCAGATTCTGGTGGTTAACGACCTGGAAGAGTTGGACCCAGGCATCCAGGAATGTCTCGGCAGATTTAAGGCGGTCATCAGTATCGATCCCAAATCCAAGCTTGCTCCTAACGGCATCTATCTGGACAAACTGCTGAAGGACGGCATCGAGCAGGCCAAGCTTCCGGAATCTTCTAAATGGCTGGAAGACCAGCTTCTGAACATCCGTCCCGACGACATCTTTTCCATCATTTACACCAGCGGTTCCACGGGACGTCCCAAGGGCGCTGAACTGACCCACAGAAACGTTCTGTGCCAAGTCCGCATTTTACGAAAGGACTACATCCGACTTTACAAGAAGACGGATATTTGCCTCGTGGTCCTTCCTGTAGCACACGTTTTCGAGAGAATGGCGGTCTACTTCTATATTGTCAGCGGAACCACCGTGTATTTTGCAGACAACCCCAAAAACGCGGCCGCTCTAATCAAAGAAGTACGTCCCACATTCATGACAGTGGTACCCCGCATTCTGGAACGCGTGTACGAAAGTATGACCGCCGCAGGAGCAAGCTACAGCGGGTTCAAGCGGTTCATCGTCAATCAAGCCATCCGTCTAGCAAAAAACGCCGACCCCGATAAAAAGCCCGGCTTAAAGAAGAAACTTTTCGACAAGCTTGTATACAGCAAGATGAGAGACGCCATCGGCGGAAGACTTCGCATTATCGTTTCCGGCGGCGGCGCCCTGAACAAGTCTATCTGCAAGTTCCTGTTAAACGTGGGAATCACCATCTGCGAAGGATACGGCCTTACAGAATGCGCCCCCGTAGTCAGCGCCAACAAGTCCAATTGGGTAAAACCCGGCAGCGTGGGCATTCCCCTACCCTTCCTGGATGTTAAAATCGGAGAGAACAGCGAAGTTCTGGTCAAAGGCGACAGCGTCTTCAGCGGATACCACAACAGGCCCGACCTCAACAAGGAAATATTCACCGAGGACGGTTTCTTCCACACAGGAGACCAGGGTTCCATCGACTCCAACGGATTCCTCTACCTGACGGGGCGAATCAAGGAACTTCTGAAGACCAGCACCGGCAAGTACGTCAGCCCCGCCCCCATCGAATTGGAACTGAGCAGGCATCCCGTGATCGAACAGGCCCTAGTCATCGCCAACGACCGCAAGTTCGCCTCCGCCCTCATTTTCCTCAATCCCGTCAACTGCAAGCGACTGCTGAACGAACATTCCGCCGACTTCGACATGGAGAAAGCAACCGAATCCGTCCGACTCCAGACCGCCATATCGCGCCAGATCAACCGCATCAACAAGAAGCTGAACCACTGGGAACAGATCCGCAAGTGGACCCTCCTCACGGACGAACTGACCGTAGAATCCGGTTTGCTCACCCCAACCCTGAAAATCCGTCGAAAGGCAACGGAAGAGAAGTACGCCCTCCAGATTGAGGACATGTACAAGTAGTCTGCCCCTCATTTATTTTTCTTTTTTGCTATACTTGAGGTCATGGCATACGTAGCAATGGCCCGAAAGTGGCGTCCTCAGTCTTTCTCCGACATGGTCGGACAGGAACACATCGCAAAAACCCTCCAGAATGCAATTGAAGGAGGCCGTCTCCACCACGCATTCCTCTTCACGGGAACCCGCGGCGTGGGTAAGACTACCAGTGCCCGTATCCTTGCAAGAACCCTGAACTGTACCGGCGGCGACCCGCTGCATCCCTGTGGCGAATGCGAAAGCTGCAAGAGCATCCTTTCCGGAAGCTCCATGGACGTTTTCGAAATAGACGCAGCCTCCAATACTGGCGTGGACAACATCCGCGAAGTGATCGAAAAGGTTCAGTACCCTCCCGTTCTTGGCAAGTACAAGATTTTCATCATCGACGAAGTCCACATGCTCTCTACCGCAGCCTTCAACGCATTGCTGAAGACTCTGGAAGAACCCCCTGAACATGTAATCTTCATCTTTGCTACTACCGAAGTCAACAAGGTGCTCCCCACCATCCTTAGCCGCGTGCAGAGGTTTGACTTCAAGCGTCTGTCCGTAGAACAGGTCCGCAGCCGCCTTCGCTACATTTGCGAACAGGAAGGCATCAACGCCACCGACGAAACCCTGGATATCTTCGCCGAAAAGGCAGACGGTTCCATGCGCGACGGCCTTACCTTCTTCGACCAGGCTTACGCATTTACCGGCAACAACATGGATCCGGATTCCGTACGCAACGTATTGGGAATTCCTCCTGTTGAACTGTTCTTTACCCTGATCAACGCCATCGAAAGCCACGATTTGAAGTCCTGCTTCAAGATGGTGGACGAAGCCTGCAAGCGCGGCATTGAATTCATGCCCCTGCTGGATGGTTTCGGCAAGTTCCTGCGCAATCTGCTTTATACCCGTCTGGAAGCGTTCACCCCGGATGCTTTGAACCTGACGGACGAACTCTACACCAAGTACAAGAGTGCAACCCCCAGCCTGAAGAACGGCGACATCCTGCGAATTTCCAAGATGCTCACGGACCTGCAGGGTTCCTTGCGCTACAGCACCAACCCTAGACTTCTGGTAGAAACCACTTTCGCCCGAATGGCCTGGCTGGATCATCTGGCTGACCTTCGTAGAGCTTTGGCGGCCATCAACGACCCCTCTAAAGCAACTGGTAGCACCTCTGACGAGGCGTTAAAAAAAAAAGTAGCGGAAGTTAGCCAAATGCTGGACTCTTCCGAGGGTCCCGCAACCGCAAGACCTCAGGAAGAAAGTCCCTTTGACGCCCTCCAGAACGTATTTTCTGGAAATGGAGCCACCTATTCCAGATACGACATCGTTTCCGCCTGGGGTGCTATTCGCACCCGCATCGCAGACGACGACTTTATGTTCTCCGCCGCATTGAACGACACCGTTCTGGAAGCAGGAAACCTCCAGGAAACGCCCTTCCCCATCGCCATCACCTACATTGGCGACAACGTTCAGGAATCCTGGAACTACAAGCAGATGACGGAAAACCCCGACTATCTGGACCGCGTTAAGCAGATTCTCGAGGAAAAACTCCAGACTCCGGTGGCAATCTCCATCAAGACCCGTTCCTACAACGAGGAAGAAAGACAGCAAAAATACCAGGCGACACTTTCCCCGCTGGAACTGGACCTGCAAAAAGAACCTGGCTTCCAGAAATTCATGCAGACATTCGACAGCGAGTTGATTTTCTCCATCAAGCCCAAGAAGAAAGTGGAGCAGATTCAGGAATCAGACCCCGACACGGAAATTAACGACTAGATTTTTCTAAATTACGTTTAAAAACAGAGGATAATACTATGGATATGAGCAAAATGTTGAAGGACCTTCAGAAGATGCAGAGCAAGATGATGAAGGCCCAGAGCGACCTGAAGGCCCAGAGTTTCGAAGCCGAGGCCGGTGGTGGCATGGTCAAGGTCGCCATGAACGGTAAGGGCGTGGTCACCATGATCAAGATTAACCCGGACGCAGTGGACAAGGACGACGTGGAAGCTCTGGAAGACCTGATTATGGCCGCCATCAACTCCGCGGTGAAGAAGAAGGACGAAGCAACCCAGTCCAGCATTTCCGACATCACTGGCGGCATGAAAATCCCCGGTCTGATGTAATCAAATTCTTCATTTTTTGAAAAAAAACGGCCATTCCAGGTCTGTTTAAATTTTTGAGGACGCCCCATGGGGCGTCTTTTTTTCATTTCATCCAACAAAAATGAGGGTTCGTCCAATAACCCATCAAAAACCCTTTTAGGAATATGCCATTTTTTCTAAATTTGGGCCGTAAAATTAATTAGGAGTATTATGTTCAGGCAAAAAGCCCTTTCGGCCGCATTGGCCGCAACATTGGCCCTCGGAATGGCCACCCAGACGTTTGCGGGTCAGACATACACCCGTGAAGAGGCCATTAAGGTGGCTCTCGAAAATTCTTCCGACGTCAAATCCGCAGAGGAAGCCTTAACCAAGACCAACGCCCAGGTGGACGAAGGTTACGGCAATGCATACCCCAGCATCGACTTGAGTGCAACTGTCACCCGTATTTTCGGACTCAAGGACGTGAAAAAGTCCTCCGACTTGACCAAAGCAGCCCAGCAAATGGCTATGGGCCAGGACGCAGACGGTCACCCCATGGCAAACGCCTACGACCAGCAGGTGATTGGTCCCGCCCTGGATGGTTTGATTTACGGTATGAAGTCTCAGGGTTATCGCTGGCAGTCTAGCATCGGCCTTACCGCAACACAGGTTCTCTATGCCGGTGGTAAGGTGGGTACAGGTATCGAAATTGCAAAGACCGCCAAGCTCACCAGCGAAATTGCCTTGGAAAACACCAAGAACAAGGTTCGTTACGATGTGGAAGAAGCTTTTGACAACGTAATCATCCTCGACAGTTCCGTTGTCATTACCGAAGAAAGCATCGCTCTTCTCCAGACAGCAGTTGATCTTGCTACCCAATCCTTCCAAAGCGGGTTGGGCAAGGAACTGGATGTGGTCCGCGCCCAGCTGGAACTGGATAACCTGAAGTCCACCCTGGAAGACCTGAAAAAGAAGCAGGTTCTTGCACGTAACGCCATTCTGAATACCATGGGCCTGCCTTTTGACGCAGAAGTCAAGTTTATTGGTGATTTCCGCAATCCGGAAAACGCAACCATGCCGGATACCGCCATGGCAAACGTCCTGAAGCGCCGTAAGGAAATTGCCCAGTTGAAGGCTGCCGAAGAAATCAATTCCAAATTGGTAGAAATCGAAGAAGGCGACTACAAGCCCACTGTGGCTCTGGTCGCAGGTCTCAAGTACTCTAACAACAAGAACGAATTTTTAGACTGGGATGCACCGGACTGGGACGAAAACATCAATAAGTACATCGCCCTCAGCGTCACCATGAACCTCTTCAACGGAAACAAGACCAAGTCTGGCGTAGCACAGGCCAAGTCTGACCTCCGCACTATCCAGCTGAAGCGTGAAACCGCAGAACGCGGATTCCGCCTGCAGATCGAATCCTGCGTAAGCGCCCTGGAAAACGCAACCCAGCAGATTGAAATGAAGAAGCGTTCCCTGGAACTTTCCCAGAAGAACTACGATCTGACCGAAGCTGCATACAAGGTAGGGCGCGAAACCCAGATCAACTACCTGACCGCAAACAACAGCCTCCGTCAGGCAAAGCTGGCCTACACACAAGCAATTAAGGAATGGAATACTGCATACAACGCACTGCTCCAGGCCACCGGTGAATATTAAGAGAAAGAGGAAGAAAATGAATAAGAACGTAACAAAACTCCTTACCATTGCAACAGCAGCACTCCTTCTCGCTGGTTGCGACCTTAAGAAGGACGAAAAAGCTCAGGAAGAAAAGAGCGTAACCACCATCGAAGAAATCCAGAAGCAGAACGGCAAGCCCGCTCGCGTCGTAAAGGCAGCTCAGGCCAAGCTTACCGATGTCCGCAAGTTTAGCGGAACCATCGAAGGCATGCAGCAGACTTATGCCATTTCCAAGATGAATGATCCTCTTGCAGCTATCAACGTAAAGGTTGGTAGCAACGTCAAGAAGGACCAAGTTCTTGCAGAATATGTACGTTCCGCAGACAATACCCAGCTGGAACAGACCAAGGAACAGATTGCACTTCTGGAAAAGGCAACTGAACGTATGCGCGAAGTTTACCAGAAGGGTGGTATCAGCCAGCAGGATATGGACTCCCAGGAACTGCAGCTGAAGATTGCCAAGATGAACCTGGAAACTCTGGAACGTGCAAACAAGATTTTGGCACCTTCTTCCGGTGTCGTTACCGAATTGAAGTTCCAAGTGGGTCAGGTTCCGGGCCAGGGTCCGTTCTGCACCATCGCAAAACTGGATCAGGTCATTCTGAAGCTGAACATCACCAGCCAGGACATCGGTCTTTTCAAGAAGGGAGCTCAGGCAACAATCGTTGTCAACGGCGAAAAGCTGAAGGGTAAGGTTACCACCATTCCTCTGGCAGCAAATCCCCAGACCCGTTTCTTCCCGGTGGAAGTCACTTTCAACAACAAGGGTAAGAAGCTTCTCCCCGGTATGTACGTTACCGCAGACATGGATATGCAGCAGGTGAACGGCGTGGTCGTCCCTGCCGAAGCAATCGTTTACCGCAACGGCCTCAACACCGTATGGACTGTTGATGGCGAAGGTAAGGCCAAGCGTAAGATCGTGCAGGTAGGCGTCCAGGCTAACGGCGATGTCCAGATTGTGGACGGACTCAGCGATGGCGACGTCGTGATGGTCGAGGGCCAGTCCAAGATGAACGACGGCGACAAGGTTCTCATCGTAGAATAATCCCGGGAGAATTTCTGAATGATTAAGGCAAGTATTTACAAACCAATCACCATGCTCATGGTCATCTTGACCGTGGTGGTGTTCGGTATCTACACCTACCGTATGATGGTGGTGGACCTGATGCCGAAATTCGATATTCCCGTTGTAACTGCAGTGGTTGTCTACCCTGGTGCAAACCCGGAAGAAATCGAATCTACAATTATTAAACCTGCGGAAGAACAGGTGGAACTGGTGGACGGAATCGACTACGTGCAGTCCATCTGTATGGAAAACTACGGCATTATCGTGGCCATGTTCAACATGGGCATCAATGTTGACGTTGCCGCAAACGACGTCCGCGCCAAGGTGGAACAGGCCGCAGCCGACTTCCCCGACGCAGCAGAAGCTCCGATCATTTCCAAGGTGGACATTAACGCTTCTGCAATTATGTCCATTTCCTTCACCGGTCCGGCAAACTCTACCGAACTTCGTCAGAAGGTGGAAGACGACATTCAGCCCCTCTTCACTTCTGTTCCCGGCGTGGCTAGCGTTGATATCTTCGGTGGTACGACCCGCCAGATTTCTGTGGAACTGGACAAGGACATGCTCAAGAATCGTGGCGTAGACATTGCCACCATGATGGGTATGTATGGTGCAGCCAACCTGAACAACCCTGTGGGCGAAGTGATTGGCAAGCACAAGAATACTTCTGTACGTACTGCAGGTAAGTTCCGTAGCCTTGATGAAATCCGTAACCTGGACCTCCCCACTGCTACCGGCATTATCAAGCTGGGCGAAGTGGCCAAGGTCAAGGACACCGTCAAGACCATTACTTCAGCTTCTCGTTTCAACGGCATCAACTCTGTTTCTCTGGATATTAAGAAGCGTTCCGACGCAAACGTGGTGGAAGTGGCTCAGGGCGTGATCAAGCGTCTGAATGAAGTCAACAAGACTCTGCCTCCTGGTTTCGAACTCCATCTGGTCTACGACAAGTCTGAAGCAGTGAGCGAATCTATCGATAACGTGATTCAGAACATTATCGTTGCAATTCTATTGACTTCTATTCTTTTGCTCCTGTTCCTCGGTAAGATTTCTACCATGCTTATCGCAGCATTGACCATGCCGATTTCCGTGGTGGGTTCCTTCACTCTCATGTATTTCGCCGGCTTCGGTATCAACATGATGAGCTTGATGGCACTTTCTTCTGCCGTGGGTCTGTTGGTGACCAACTCCATTGTGGTGCTTGAAAATATTAACGCAAAGTTGCAAGAAGGCCTTGATCCCAAGGAAGCCGCCTATAAGGGAACATCCGAAATTATGGTGGCCATCATGGCATCTACCCTCACCAACGTCTGCGTGTTCGTGCCTATCGCCTTCATGAAGTCCATCGTGGGCATCTTCTTCAAGACCTACGGTATGACCATGGTGTTCGCAACGGTTGTGTCCCTACTCATTACCTTCACTCTTACCCCGCTTATGGCAGCCTACCTGTTCAAGGGCAAGAAGCGTGACGAGAACGGCAACATCATCGAAGAGAAGCCCGGCATTATCGGCAGAATCTTCGGAGCCATTATGGGAATCTTCCCGGCATTCATGAACGGAGTCCGCTTTGTCTATCTCAAGACCCTTAGTTTTGCCCTGTCTATCTTCGGTGTGATTTTCCAGGTGGGCGCCCTTGTGGCCATGGTGATGTTCGTGGGCTATATGGTTAAAAACCATATGACCGTGGAACTTTCTCCCCGTCAGGACCAGGGTATGATGGCAGTGACCCTCGAAATGCCTGTGGGTACCAATATCGAAACCACCGACAGTGTGACCAAGATTATCGAACAGCGTCTGAAGGGCATTCCCGAAATCAGCCAGTACAGTGTGACGGTGGGTGGCGAAAGCGGCTTTACCTCCGTAAACCAGGCCAAGATGCGTTACAAGATGATCAAGCGCTGGGAAGGCCGTACCCGTAGTACCGATGAAATCGTGGACTCCATCCGCCCCTACCTGGCAGACATTCCTGACGCCTACATTTCCGTCAAGAGCACCTCCGCATCTGAAATGAGCAACAACTCCGCAGGTGACGTGGTGCTTGAAGTTAGCGGTCTTTACGCAGACTCCGTGATTAAGGCCGCCGACCTTCTGAAGGCTGCAGTTGCAGACAAGATCGAAGGCGTTGTGGAAATCAAGTCCAGCTACGAAGCCGGTAAACCCGAAATCCGCATGATTCCGAATCGCCAGGCCATGGCAGACTACGGTACAACCGTCCAGCAGATGGCAACCTACAACTACATCGCAGTAAGCGGTTACGAAGCAGGCACCTATACCGAAAACGGTGAAGAATACGACGTCTACTTCCGTATGCAGGAAAAGGACCGAGCATCCCACGCCGACATCGAAGACCTCCCCATGCTCACTCCTAAGGGTTACGTTTCCGCAAAGGAACTCTTCTTCATCGAAGATGGTGCAGGTCCTACCAAGATCGAACGTAAGCGTAAGCGCACTCGAATTGACGTTTCTATGAACTTGCTCCCGGGTCATACTACTGGTGAAATCATGGGTAAGGTCGGCGCTCTCGCTGCCGAAATGAAGGACCAGCTTCCTGAAGGAGTTACCACAGGCTTCGGCGGTAACGCAGACATGCAGAATGACATGGTGGAAGAATTCATTGCAGCAATCATCATGGCTATCCTCATGACCTACATCTTGCTGGTCGCCCTACTGGAAAGCTTCGCTCAGCCCTTCATCATCATGACCACCATTCCTATGGGTGCAATCGGCGTGTTCCTGGGCCTCATCTTCACAGGCAAGGCTCTGTCCATGATCGCATTGATGGCTATCGTGATGCTTATCGGTGTGGTGGTGAACAACGCTATTCTATTGCTTGACGAAGCAAACCGTCTACTCCGAAGTGGCGCTATGGGACGACGTTCCGCAGTGATGACGGCAGCAAAGTCCAAGTTCCAGGCAATCGTTCTTGCAACACTTGCTTCCGTTGTGGCTCAGCTCCCGCTGGCATTTGCAATGGGTGGTGATGTGGCCGCAATGACTCAGCCTATGGGTATTGCTTCTGTGGGTGGTTTGATTGTGTCCGCAATCCTTACCATGTACTTGATCCCCACCTTCTTCTGGCTTCCCAATGCTCTCTTTAGCAAGGCTAAGAAGGGTGTCAAGAAAGTGGCAAACAAGGTAAAGCGCAGCAAGTAACCTAAAGCTTTAGTACATTAGAGAGAGATAAGCCCGCAGGAGAAATCCTGCGGTTTTTTTTGTTTCCGAGGCGTAGGCTGTTGCATTTTGCAAACAGCCCGAAGCCGAGCGCTGCAGCATGCAAAAGTCTTTGCATGTTATAGCCGAGGCGTAGGCTGTTGCATTTTGCAAACAACTTTTGACACGCAAGGAAAATCTTCCTTACTAGCTTTGCGCACTATGGACAAATTATGCAACAACATTTTTATACAGCAGGAAAATGGATTCTGCAAGGTTTTTCTGGAAAACGAATTTGACGAATTTCTTCTGGAAAAAATCCGACACGAATACAATCAGAGGGTGATTCCCGTTAAAGCAAGTAAAGCAGAGATTAGCCGTTTGAATCGAGCCCGAAACAAGGAAAATGACCAGGAAATCATCAGACAATTGGAACCAGGAAAAAAAGATTCTTCCTGGGAATCGGCTCCCATTATCAACCTGGTAGATAACCTGCTGGAGAACGCACTGGACGCAGGTGCATCCGACATCCACATTGAGCCACAGGAAAACGCACTCAGAATCCGTCTGAGACAGGATGGAATGTTAAAGGATTTCAAGACGTTGCCTTTATGGCTTGCGGAGCCCATCCTGATCCGCTTGAAGATTCTTGCCGAAGTCGACATTACCGACAGGCGTATTCCTCACGATGGCAGCTTTACCTTTAACAGCTCCAGCGGGGCCATCAATATCAGACTAAGTACCCTTCCGACTCAAGGCGGTGAGAAATGCGTCCTGAGATTACTGCCCCGTCAAGACGCCTCCAGAGAATTCCTGCTGGAAGATCTTATTTCAAGCCAGGTCCAGCTGGACTTTCTCCGGAAAGTATTCCGCAGCCCTCAGGGTTTATTCCTGATTACAGGGCCTACGGGCAGCGGGAAGACCACCACCCTACACGCAGGCCTTCGAGAGATTATCCACCAGCAAATCAACGTCACCACCATCGAAGACCCGGTGGAATACGTACTGGAAGGAGCCAACCAGGTGCAAGTGAATGAAAGATGCGGATTCACCTTCCCTGTAGCCTTACGCTCCATCCTGAGGCAAGACCCGGATGTAATCCTTGTAGGAGAAATCAGAGATGCAGAAACCGCCCAGATTGCTATACGAGCCGCCCAGACAGGACATCTTGTGTTGTCCACCCTCCACACAAACAATGCCGAAGCTGCTTTTTCCAGACTTCAGGACCTGGGAGTAGAAACCTCCTACATTCAGGATTCTCTACTGGGAGTCATGGCCCAGCGCCTCGTACGGAAAACAACTGAAATTTCCGGCAAATATTCGGGACGTTTAGCCCTGACGGAAATCATCCGTGGGGACGGGACACTAGTAGACGGCAACCTGAGGGACAGTGCAAACAGGGCCATAGCCCAAGGTTTAACGGACCAGCAGGAAATTGAGCGCATAATAGGCTCTGTTTAGATTACTAGCACCCCTATCCAGAAAACTTTTTTTAAACCTTTTCTATATTGCTCGGTATGAAAATTTCCGATAGGACATTAGGCTATCTGTCGCTCGTGGCATTGATTTTCATTTTTGCCTTTGTTGCGCTGGAAATGCTAGAAGCACACCAGAAATCCACTACCACTATTCAAGTGGATTTTGACGAGTTGGGATCTCTCCAGCCCGAAGATCTGGTGGTTGTCCGCGGATTTACCGTAGGAACCGTAGGCAAAGTGGAATGGCTGGGTGACCGTGCCAGAATCCAGATCAATTTTGATGAGCCCATTATCCTTCGCGAAGGCACTCGAATTGTCAACGTGAACTACGCCATCATGGGTCAGCGCCGCGTGGAAATTTTTCCCTCCAAGGAAGGCAAACGCTATCCCGATGATTACATTTATACCGGAACTTTTGAACCCGGCATCGCCGAAGTTCTCCGTTACATCGAAGACGTAAATCAGCAGCTCTCTGCGGTTCGCGAAATGGTACACCTGGTGGTAGACGGAGACTCTACCCACCCTTCTGCCCAAGCCGCTTTTGAAAACGTAATGGCCACCGTGGATGGCACCCTGGAAAGTGCAGACAAGCTGATTACCACCATGCAACCCACCATCAACCATCTGTTTAAACAGGTCAATACCGCAAGCAGCGAGCTGATCGAAGTTGCCAACCAGGCGGATACCGCCGTGCAGGTTGCTACCAAGGCCGTCAACTCGAAGATTCAGGTTGCAGAGGAAGCCATCAAGACCATTTCCGAAGGCGCCCAAAACATCAATCAGCTGGTAATCGATATTGAATCGGATACTACTTTCAGCAAGCTTTTCAAGAGCAAGGAAACCATGGATCGTCTTGCCGAAATGGTTTCCAAGACCAAGGACCTTATCGCTTCCATTGACTCCAAGAACATTTCAGTTAGAGACGAAAACGGCAATCCCGTTACGCTCCTCACTTGGAAGGGCATTAACCTGATTGGAGAAACTGCCCGCGAAAAAGCAAAGAAGCGCGCAGAAAAGGGCGAAAGCTTAGACAAGTAATTGGAAGAAGGTTTCCTCATGGATCTTTCCAATCTCCCTAAAATGGGACCAAAAAGTTTGGACGCCCTCAAGGCTGCGGGCATCGTTTCCCTTTCGGATTTTCTCTATAATATTCCCCGTACTTATCTAGACCAGACTAAGGTTTCCCAGATTGGAAACCTTCATGCCGGGGAGCGCGTGGTCCTCATAGGAAAGATCATTCGAGCAGGAATTATCCGCGGTAGGTCTAGCAGGTTTGTCGCCACCCTTGCCGATGGAACAGGCGAAATCAACCTGACATTTTTCCAGGGCTACAGCTACCATAGCAAGCGAATCCAGCCCGGCTCCCACTGGCTTGTAACTGGCACAGTCGGTGAATACCGCGGCTTCCAGATGACCCATCCGGACATGCAACGATTTGACGAAGACGAACAGTTCTCCGGCCAAATTCTCCCGGTGTATCCCATGACGGAAGCCATGGTCAAGAGTCGTATTACCCAGAAATCCTTGAGGAACTGGTATAAGGTTGTATTTAACTTTCCTTCCTTGACCCTTCCTGGACTTTGCCCCAAGGCACTGACGGATTATCTCCACTTCAATCCAGTTCTTGCAAACTTGAAGGCACTGCATCTACCAGTAGACTTCAACGAAATCCGCAAGGCAAAACAGCAGCTTAAGATTCTGGAACTTCTCCCCTTCTGCCTCCGCATGGTCAAGCGCCGCGAGAGTCAGATGTTGCGAGGTCACGAGCGTCAGGTGGACCTAGGTCTTGTAATGAAGGCTAAATCGGAACTGCCCTTCAGCCTCACGGACGGACAGGAAAAAGCACTGAACGAAATCGTATCCGGTCTCAACGGAAAGAAGCAGTTCCACGCATTGCTACAAGGTGATGTAGGCTGTGGCAAGACCGTGGTGGCCATGCTATCAATGCTTGCCGTCTGCGGATCTGGGGAACAAAGCGCCCTGATGGTCCCCACAGACATCCTGGCAAGGCAGCACTACAAACAAATGAAGCCCGTATTTGAAGCGGCAGGTATGCGAGTGGAACTGTTGGTAGGCGCCACACCCGCTGCAGAACGTAAGGCTATTCTGGGAGAACTCCAGATGGGTCTTTGCCAGGCCGTCATCGGCACCCACGCCCTGTTCTCCAAGGATGTGGAATTTGCAAAGCTGGGTTTTGTGATTATTGACGAACAGCACCGTTTTGGCGTGGGCCAACGCGAAGCGTTGCTGGCAAAGGGTGAATATCCCGACATGTTGGTCATGAGTGCAACGCCCATTCCCAGAAGTTTGGCAATGACCATGTATGGCGACCTGAAGGTCATTTCCATCAAGGAAAAACCCGCAGGACGAAAGCCCATCAAGACACGCCTGGTTCCTGCAGACAAGCGTAACGACATGAAGCGGTTCATCGCCAATGAAGCGAAGAATGGAAACCTCTGTTACTGGATTGTCAGCAAGGTCAACAGCACGGATAAAGATTCTGAAGGGGTCCCCGCACGAAGCGTCGATGACGTGGTCCGAGAACTTCGGGCATTTGATTCGACTCTCGTAGTAGAAGGCATTCACGGCCAGATGGATGAAGCCGTCCGTGACGAAACCTTAAAGCGTTTCGCCGCAGGACAAGTCCATATTCTAGTAGCCACCACCGTCATCGAAGTGGGCGTCAATGTTCCCCAGGCAAACGTGATGGCCATCGATTCCCCGGACCGTTTCGGGCTTGCCCAGCTCCATCAGCTTCGAGGTCGTGTGGGCCGCGGAGACGTTCAGGCCTGGTGCTTCCTGATGATGCCCGAGGGGGATGCCGCCGAGAATTCCATAGAACGCCTGACCCAGTTCAGCCACACGGAAGACGGATTTGAAATTGCAGAACTGGACCTTGCCGCCCGCGGGGCTGGCAACCTGGAAGGTAACGAACAAAGCGGAAGTTGGGTATTCCGCTGGTTTGACTGGATTCACGACCAGGAACTGATTTCCCAGACATTGGAAATTGCGGACCATATCCTGAAGGATGGAGACGCCTTCAACGAAGATGCCCGGGAAAAAATCCAGCTCTGGTATCAGGAAAAGCCCTCCGCCAACGAAGACGGAATCCATTAAGAAAGGCGAGCATTAGCTCGCCCCTTTCATTCTAAAGCAATTGAGTTACGGTTCCTAGAACCAAGGCACACAGCACAAGGTTCAGGAAGAAGAATGTACGCCTAACAATAATGTAGAACAAAGGCAGCCATTGAAGCATATTGTCCATAGGGGCCACCAGTTCCTTGATCCCCAGGAAAACGCTAATGAGCCCCGTAACCACCATCATCAAGGTGCCAACGAAATAACCTTCGCTCCAGACCCAAATAGTCACACCAAGCCCCATCAGCATAGCAATAACGCCAATGATGATTTCTATTCGGAGGATGATGTTCTTCCATTCTTTTTTTGCGATCATAGAACGAATTTAGAAATTCAGGATGAACAAGCATGCATACAAAAAAAAGGAAGGTCAAAATTACCCCTTTTCCAAGTTGTAATAAAAATGTAAGTATTTTGAAAGATTTTTCCTTGAATAAAGATTTATCTTGTTAAAAAATGCTTACAAAAGGAGTACTTATGTTTAACGATTGGGTGAAATCAGCAGCCGTAATCGGCCTAACCGCAACGAGCCTGTTTGCAGGCGGTGCTACCACCAATAACAACCACTCCGCAGCATTTCTCCGTAGCGTAGCCCGTAACGCTACCACAGATAACGACGCCCCTTACTACAACCCCGCAGGTACCGCCTTCATGAAGGACGGCTTCCACCTGTCTCTTTCTAACCAGACTTTCTGGCAGGGCCGCACCATTACTACCGAGTCTCCCCTGTTTGAAGGAGGCAAGAAGGAATACAAGGGCGACACCTTTGCCCCCTCCATGCCCGGTGTACACGGCACATGGCACTACGGCAACCTGGCAATTTCCACCACCATCGGCGTCATTGGCGGCGGTGGCTCCCTGAACTTCAAGGATGGAATCCCCTCCTTTGACACCCAGTTGGCAGCACTTCCCATGATGCTGTCCCAGGCAGGCCTCCCCACTACGTCTTACGAGGCAGACATCTCCTTGGAAGCATCCTCCTACCAGATTGGTTTTGCCCTGGGTGCAGCCTACCAGTTCGCAGACATGTTCAGCGTCTACGTCGGTGGCCGCCTGACTTACTCCTACAACCATTACGAAGCAAGTCTCTCCAACGTGAAGATCAACCCCACCATGGAACAGTTCGGTCTTGATGGAAAGATGGTGGAAGCAGCAGAAACGTTCAACCAGATTTCTTCTTACCTAGAAAACACCGCAAAGCAGGCAAAGGCCGCTGGCTATGAAGGTCAGGCCGCTGAACTTGCCGCCAAGGCAGAAGCCATGGCAGGTTACGCCTACGCAGTCAGCGACAAGAAACTGGACGTTGAACAGGAAGGCTTCGGCTTCGCTCCCATCTTTGGCGCATCCTTCAAGTACAAGCGCCTGACCGTTGGCGTCAAGTATGAAATGAAGACTGAAATCGAAATGGAAAACGACACCAAGGTGAACGAAGTGGGCTTGAGCGACTTTGACGACGGCAAGAAGGATCACGCCGACGTTCCCGCCATGTTGGCTGTGGGCCTGACCTACTCCGTCCTGGACAACGCACGAATTTCCCTGGGTTACAACCTGTGGTTTGACGAAGACATCGACCTCACCGGCGATACAGAAGATTACCTGGGAAACAGCCACGAATTCATGTATGGTGTCGAAATTGACTTCTTCAAACGCTGGACCATCAGTACTGGCCTTATTATCTACCGCTGCGACCGTACCGACGACTACGTCAGCGACATGAGCCAGCTCCTGAACACCACTACCTTAGGTCTTGGCCTTGCCTACCGCGTGAACGACCATGTGAGACTTGACCTCGGCTACTACCACACCCGATACAACAAGGATACCGACAAGGAAGAATACGGTCTTAACACCTACGAACGCACTAGCCGCGGCTTCGGTATCGGCGTAGACCTGGACTTCTAACCCCGCAGGAATCCAGAGCACGTAATTTTAAAAGCCTCCGACTAATAATGTCGGAGGCCTTTAAATTCTACGGGCAGTTATAAGCCGGGTTCTGTACCCCTTGCGGAGTGATGACCATCTCTCTGGACGAACTGTTACCAGCCGCCTCAAGCGACCTACCCGGATGTTCAGCTGACACGAGCCGCATCAGGTCCTTACGGACGAACTCCTGCTTGGTCTTGCACCGGATAAGGTTTACATTGCCACCCCTGTCACCAGGAATGCGGTGAGCTCTTACCTCGCCATTTCACCCTTACCTGCTTGCGCAGGCGGTATAATTTCTGTTGCACTTTCTGTCGCGTTTCCGCGCCTGGACGTTATCCAGTATCCTGCTCTGTGGTGCCCGGACTTTCCTCCAGTCTGAATTGCTTCTCGCCGGCGGCCATCCGCTGCCCAGCCCAAATATAGAAAGAACCGCCTTTCGTTGCAATTCTAGGAACCCTTAATTTTTTATATTGCGGGGACGAGTTAGGATTTTCTATGCGCATTTTACCACTTGCAATACTTTTGACTTTCGCGGCTTTCTCCCTTGCCCAGGGAGATTCCTCTTCTGTAGCAGAAAAGAGCACCAGTGGTGTTCAGATTGACGAAATTCAGTTTGATATTGGCGACGCCTTCGACGATTCCAAATATCATACCAAGTATGACAAGTGGGTTTACGACATCCTGAACATACTCCATATTCAAACTACGGAATCCACCGTACGAAAGCTTTTGCTCTTCGATCCGGGCGATACTGTCGACAGTTTGAAGATTATTGAAGCGGAACGATTCCTTCGTACCCAGAAGTATCTTTCCGACGCAAGCATTACCATTTCGAATGAAAATGGAAAAAACATTGCGAAAGTCAAGACCAGCGACAACTGGACCTTATCCCCCCTCGTAGGCCTAGGCCATCCTGGAGACGAATGGACTTATGGCATAGGCGTTCAGGAAAGCAATTTTCTCGGTCTAGGGCATAAGCTTGGATTCTACTACGGTCACGAAGAACTGCGAGACATGTACCAACTGGAATATGGGGCTCCTCACTTTCTGTTCCGTTATAACCAGCTTGACCTGCTAGGTAGCTACAATACAGACGGTTACCTCATTAGCGGCGTCATGAACATGCCCTTCCTTAGTCGAAGCAAGAATCAATGGGCATATACAATTGCAGGACTCAAGAGCCAGAGTTTCTACCACGTCTATGGGAGTGGGGATATGCCTGAAGGAGCAACTCCTTACCCCATTACAGCGTCATCCGATTCTGTACGAAATTTGTACCTAAAGAGTCTGCCCCGTTATAACGGCAAGAAAACCGTCGAGTTGATGAAGGTGGAGGACTTTAGAAACGACTCCCTTAGTTTCCGTCTAGCACGCTCCTTCGGGGGCGTACACCGCAAGCTTTATCTGGGCGCCACTTACGACTACAAGCGTTCCACAGCTGTAGACGGCAAGATGTTCCGCTATATCTTTAGGGATGCGGACCAAACTTACGCTCTAGACTCCGCAACAGCCTGGAATGAATGGCTTCCCGACGTCAAGGATTCCCGCCTCGGTTTCTACCTGATGATCAACAACTACCGTTACGAAAAAATCAAGAACTTCCATAACGTAAAATGGACGGAAGACATCCAGAAAGGCTACAGCCTAAAGTTCCAGCTTTCCAAAAACTACGAACAGCTGGCCGCCAACAACAATGATATCCGTATGGACCTCTGGGGAGACATGTATCTGGGAACAGGCATGCATCACTTAACCTTGCAATCCAATGCTCGCTTCTATCTGGATCACGGCAACCAGCACGACTTTTACGGCAAGTTGAACGGCGAGTACATTTTCCATCCCACCAACGCACTTTCCACCGTTCTCATGGGAGTCGTTGACTTCTACGAGAACACCCCATATGGTGTGCAACTTTCTTTGGGCGGCGCCGATGGATTTACCGGCTTCCCCATAAGCTACTATACGGGACAGGCTCGTGTCTACGGTTCCCTGGAACAGCGCTGGTTCCCCAACTTTGAACTGGCAACCTTCATGCCAGTGTTTGCAGCCTTTGCCAGTGTTGGCGAAACCGCCTGGGACTTTGATGACATCAACCGCAAGGATCTGATTTACGTTCTCGGTATTGGCGCTCGTTTTGCACAGACCAAGTCCATCAGCCGACTAATCAACCGGGTGGACGTAAGCGTCCCGCTGAATGGGGCTCGTAAGGGCGACATCCATTACTCCATTACCACAGCTCTCTCTCTATAGCAGACGAGCACTCTCTATACGCTCTAACTTCCGTAAGGAACTCCAGAAACCAGGCACTGGGCATAGTTCCTAATGCATTTGCAAGAATGATCCGTGAATACAAGCGGATCGTTTTTGATTTTTTCAATCCAATAAGCAGCCAGATACTTGTCATAAGGGGAGAATTCAGCACCGAGGCATTCCTCCAGAGACAAGTTGTCCGTCAGTTCATCCCATTCCCTGCGATTTCTGTCGTAACTCACTGCAGACTCATGCAAGGCAAGCAAACTTTGCACCTGTTCCAACGTCCCAGCAGAAAGTTCCCTCACATATTTCCGGATTTCCTCATTACGGCCATGAAAATAAATCTGCAATCCTCCATGAACCAGATAATTTATGGAGTATTTGTCATCGATTCCGCTACCCACCTTTTCCGGAAAAATTTTCAAGAATTCAACGGCTTCTCGCAAGTCCTCCGCCACCACAGGCTTGTTCAGGGAACTACGCCTAAAGTCAGCAAAGGGAGCCATCCCCGTACCGAGAACATTCACTGTTTTAAAGAAGCCATGCTCCTTTCCATCACTTTCTAGCTCCTTCCAAAGGGAACCAAAGGTATACAAGTCATGACGAATCGCCTTCAATACCTTCAATGAGGACGGTCCCAATTTCAAGTCCAGGGCGAAGCGCCAATTGCCAGCCTCATCCGTTGCGCACGGAGCCGCAAAATAGCCATGGTCCCTATCGTAGGTTACCGCCGAAGGATTTTCAAAGCACGCCTTCACCATCGGGTAAAAATAGGCGGCGTTTTCTACACTGCGTGGATACCTCAGCAATTCTTCGCCCACAGCCCTGATGGGTTCCTTCAATTTCACCTTCACGGCAAAATCAACCTTCATCAGGACTCTAGCCCGATCCAGATGATCCTCCTTATCCATCCTGAAGTACGAAACCCGGACCGAATCCTCCACAAAGGAACGCTCGATCTTGATGGCGTTATCCAGTTTGTCGGACAATTTCAAATAGGGGTTTCCCTCGGAGGTGATACTCTTTGCCAGTCGATCCGCCGCCGCCCTATCGGGAACCACGCTTCCGTATGTACGAACCGTCAGTTGATTACAAGGAAGCAGAAGTTCCTCCCCCTTCAGGAAACCACCCCAGACGGAACGCAAGTCATCCAGAGAAAAACGTTTCATGAGATCCATAAATCCGAAAAGTTTCTTCACAGAGGGCTTGGACTTCGGCTCAAGACAATCCAGTCGCAGAGAAACCTTTCTACGCAGGTTCCCTAGCCCTCCAAACGAAATCACATCACAAGCTCTTTTTGCCATACGGCCTCCAAACTATTATATCGCCCCGAAAGTGTGATTTGTAGAACATTTCACCCCCTTTACCAATCTTTTTTTTACAAAACGAGGTTTCTGGTGCAACATTTTCCCCAATTTTTCATATTTTATGTGAAAAATAAGAGATATGGGTCTTACCAAGGAAAATTTGATACCATGCGTATTTTTACGAAATTGTTTACTTTTACCGCATTTTTTGCACTTGCAGCAGGCGTCTCAAACGCACAGCTTTCTCCCGAACCGCCAATGGCCAACGTGAACCTTATGCAGGATTCCACCACCAACCAGCCTATGAAGATGGACTTTTCCAAGCCCCTCACAGGCATTAGCGATCCGGGCATTCTGTTCAGCCATTTTTCCAACAGACCCCTGCTGATCTATTACTTCAGCCCCAAGTGCCCCCACTGCCAGCGCCATATGCCTGAAATTCAGGACCTGATGAAGGAATACGAAAAGGACGGCCTGACAGGTATCGCCATCGGCCTCGGCGGCGGCATCAAGAAGAACGATATCAGATCTTTCATCGACACGTACAAAGTGGTCATTCCCGTATTCCAGGATGCAGACTACAAGTTCGCACCTGTATATGGCACCGGCTACATCCCCGTTGTATACCTGGTGAACAAGGACGGCACCTTCTACCGTTACGAAACGGTAAACGAAGCCAACATGAACCACATGCGCGCAACCCTCAACAAGATGCTTAGAAAATAATCCGCAGGTAGTACCCTCATGGATGAACGAAAGAGAAGGATTATCTCAAGACAGATCCGCATCACCAAGCTGATGATCGCCAGGATCGATCGAGAACAGAAACGCATTGAACAGAATCAATACGTACGCTTTCTCGTGCTGCTCCCCCTCCTGGCTCTAGCCTTCTCCTTCCCCCTGTTCATCATAGCCAGCGCCATGAAGAACTTCCTTCTGTAGCCCTCGGTTGAAAAAATCCAAATAAATTGCTATATATGCCTCACCCCTTGAAGGGGTAAATGCTCGAGTAGCTCAGTTGGATAGAGCATCTGCCTTCTAAGCAGAGGGTCGTGGGTTCGAATCCCGCCTCGAGTATGAAAAGGACCACCCATCAGGGTGGTCTTTTTTCATACTCATGGCACGAAAGAAGCCGCCGGTTCGACTTTTGCCAGAGCGAGAGTCGCGGGCAAGCTCGCTTGCCCATGACCGAGCGAAAGCAAAAGCTGCTACGCGAAGCGTAGCAGAATCCCGCCTCGAAATCCCCATATTAGTTATAGATTTTGCCTATCTCTAGTCATATGAAAATAATCTATTCTATTTCCTATAAATTTTTCCTATTTTACGCACCATGAAAATTATTGATATTCTCAAGCAAGATAAGATGAGCCTCTCCTTCGAGGTGTTCCCCCCGAAAAAAGAAACCAGCTTCGACAGCGTGCAGGCCGCAACCGAATCCATTGCAGCCCTTGGTCCCGCATTCATGAGCGTTACTTATGGCGCCGGTGGCGGTGTAAGCCAGTATACCTTGCAGATTGCAAAGAATATCAAGAAGAAGTTCGGCGTTCCCATGCTGGCACATCTGACCTGCGTCTCCAGTAGCAAGGAAACCGTCCAGGCTCGCATCCAGGACATGAAGGACGCAGGCATTACCAACGTGATGGCACTTCGCGGCGACCTGACCCCCGAGCTGATTGCCAACGGCCGTTCGGACTGCGACTATCACCACGCCGTGGAACTGATCCACGACCTGAAGGCCAGCGGTGCAGACTTCTGCATTGGCGCCGCCTGCTACCCCGAGAAGCACCCAGAAAGCCCCAACCAGCGAGAAGACATCCAGCACCTGAAGGAAAAGGTGGAAGCCGGTGCAGACTTCCTCACCACCCAGATGGTCTTCGACAACAACCTGTTCTTCAACTTCCTGTACAAGCTCCGCGAAGCTGGCGTCACCTGTCCAGTGCTCCCCGGTATCATGCCCATTACCAACGCTAACCAGGTGGAACGCGCCATCAAGCTTTCCGGATCCTTTATGCCCCAGCGTTTCAAGTCCCTGGTGGACAAGTTCGGTAGCGATCCCGAGGCAATGAAGCAGGCCGGTATCATCTACGCCAGCGATCAGATTATTGACCTTTACGCCAACGGCATTACCAACGTCCACGTCTATTCCATGAATAAACCCGATGTTGCTGAAGGGATTATGCGTAACGTTTCCGCCATTTTAGGTAAAAATTTCATAGCATAGCCCATTTCATCCAATTTGGACTTATTTGGTTAAAATACAATACCCCATCTCCTTCGTTTTATATATATTGGAGTCAAGTGCCAGGGGCACCCAAGTTTTAACCTAAGGATTATAAAATGCTCTCTTTCGCAGACGCTTACAAGATTGCCGCCAACGTTCACAATGGTCAACAGGACAAGGCTGGCGAACCGTATATCGATTTTCTCCAGAATGTTGCTGATTATCTTAAGAACAAGGGCGAAACCGAAGAAGTACAGACTCTTGCAATCCTGCAGGACCTGACCACAGGCGCAACCAAGAAGACCGCAGACGAAATTGTGGCCTTGGGCGTTCCGGCAGAAACGGTAGACCTCATCGAAAAGATGACCTACCACAAGAACCAGAGCTGGATCGACGAATATAGCTGCAAGCTGATGGCACAGGGCGTTCCCGCCGAAGAAGCCACCTACGAATCTCGCGAAAAGGACTTCGTCCGTTTTGTGGAAACTCTCAAGGAAAATCCTGTGGCAGCGAAGGCTAAGTCCGCAATCCTCAACGTTTTACTTGAAGAAAAGTACATCCGTAGACAGGAACGTCGCGAGCTTAAAACGCAGTTTAGACTGAAAAAGTACAAGGCTGCAATTGAAGCCCTTGGCGTATAAAGTTTAAGGTCCCGCTTAGGCGGGGCTTTTTTTTATTGACTAAAACTATGGGAAAGATTTTTCATAAAACATGTAAAAATAGCTTTCCAAAACTCCAGCTTTTGCTAAATTTACCCCCGTCAAAAAACCATTAGGTTTTAACCCCCAAATAAGGAACATAATCATGGCTAATAAGGTCTATAACTTTAGCGCAGGCCCCTCTGTCCTGCCCGAACAAGCACTCAAGGAAGCTTCTGAAGCATGCATCGACTATGCAAACTCTGGCATCAGTATTCTCTCCATGAGTCACCGTTCAAAGCCCATCGAAAACATGTTCCTGGAAACCGAACAGTTGCTCCGTGACCTCATGGGCATTCCTGCTAACTACGACATCATTTTCCTCGGCGGTGGCTGCTCCCTGCTGTTCTGCATGATGCCGATGAACTTCCTCCCGGCTGACGGCGTTGCCGACTACACCGACACTGGCGTATGGGCAAACAAGGCTCTCAAGGAAGCAAAGCAGTTCGGTAACGTTAACGTTGCTTGCTCTACCAAGGCCGACGTTTACAACCACATCGACAAGAATTTGAACCTCAGCGACAACGCTGCATACCTCCACGTTACCGCAAACAACACCATTTACGGTACCGAATGGCACAACTTCCCCAAGCCCAAGTCCGGCTTCCTCATGGCAGACATGAGCTCTGACTTCCTGGCTCGCAAGGTTAACGTTGAAGACTTCGGCGTGATCTACGGCGGCGCTCAGAAGAACATCTCCTGCGCAGGCGTTACCGTCTCCATCATCCGTAAGGACTTGCTGGGCAAGGTTGATCGTCAGATCCCCACCATGCTGAACTTCAAGACTCACCTGGACGAAAAGACCGGCGTGAACTCCATGTTCAACACTCCTCCTGTATTCGCAGTCTACACCATGAACCGCACCCTCAACTGGCTCAAGCAGATCGGCGGTGTTGACGCTATCGAAAAGATCAACCGCGAAAAGGCAGCTCTCCTGTACAGCGCCATCGACAACTCCAAGGTGTTCGTCGGTACCGCTGCTAAGGAAGACCGTTCTCTCATGAACGTTCCGTTCGTCTTCAACCGCGAAGTTGTTTCCGAAGAAAAGGATGCAGAACTGGCTAAGGACTTCATCGAATTCGCAAAGTCCAAGGGTCTGGTCCAGATCAAGGGTCACCGTTCTGTTGGCGGCTTCCGCGCTTCCATCTACAACGCAATGCCGATCGAAGGCGTCCAGGCTCTCGTTGACTGCATGGGCGACTACGAAAAGAAAATTTTGGGTTAAACCAAAATTTGGACTTGAGCGAAGCGAAAGTCCAATATCTGAAGGTTAATCCGCGGCGCTCCTAGCATTTAAAAATCCCGGTGCTACGGCATCGGGATTTTATTATTATTCCCAAGAAAAATGGATTCATTATTAGGAGGTCATCCACATGAAAAAGCTAATCGCACTTGCAGGCGCAGCACTTATTTTTTCCGCTTGCGAAGATACAACCAGCGCAACTTCCTCTAACCTGGGCAACAAGTTCATGAGCGCAAGGAACGTCACCATCGACGAAGCCAACCAGACTATCGACATGGCATTACCCCTTTGCGCCAAGAACCTAGGAAAGGCGGTCCTTACCACAACGGCATCCGGTCCTACACCCTACACAATCAGCAACGGAAAGCTGATGATTGACGACGATTCCGACTTCCAGGCTACAGGAAACAATCCTTCTATCATCGGTGTCTGGAACATGGATACTGCAGATATGCTTGGCGATGATGAAAGCGGCATTGACTTTGCCGAAGCGGGCTACAAGATGTACCTAGATATCGACAAGAACAAGTTCGACATCTATATCAACTCCGAAAACGTCTGCCTGGCTAAGCTATACGCCAACGCAATGCTCGAAGACACCGACATGCAAGAAGCGGGCGTAACCATCAAGTCCCAGCAGTGCAACAAGATGGTACTCAGCGCTAACGGCGTCGATATGACCTTCAAGACCGACCCCACTTTCCCGAATTTGGGAATCACCATTTCCGTTCGTGATATCACCTGCAAAACGAAAATTCACATTGAGCAGGTATCCGAAAAGACCTGCACAACCGAAAACATTGATAACGAAAGGATCGCAGATAGCGGAATGTTCCTCCAGTATGTGGAATCCTCCGACGACTGTGTTCTTTTCGGTATGAAAAAGGCAACCAGCGCGGCACAGCGAATGCTGCGTAAGATGAATCTCCGTTTCTAGTTTTCTAACTTTAGCAATATGAATACCGCTTTTTACGTCTTTATGAAGTTGCTGCCCAAGAACGCAGCTAGCCGCGCATTTGGCGCACTTACCCGCCTTCGCATTCCTTTCATCAGTGCAAAGGCCCGCGACCTTTTCTGCAGCTACTACAAGCTGAATATGGACGAAGCGGAATACCCGCTGGAACATTACGCCAACATCGGTGAACTTTTCATCCGCCATCTGAAGCCGGGCGCACGTCCCATTGCAGACACGGAAATTGTAAGCCCCGTAGATGGCGTACTGTCCCAGACTGCAGTTTTTGACGACAAGCCTACTCTGATCCAGGCCAAGGGCAAGACCTACACCCTGAAGTCCCTGCTCCGCGATGCTGAACTTGCCAAGAAGTTTGAAGGTGGCGCTTTTGCAACCATCTATCTTGCGCCGTTCAACTACCACCGCATCCACTGCCCCGCCAAGGCCGAAGTCATTGGCGCCAGCTACTGCCCCGGAACCCTTTGGCCGGTAAACGTAGGCAGTGTGGAACGTGTGGAAGGTCTCTTCAGCATTAACGAACGCCTCACCAGCCACCTGCGCCTGGAAGACGGTTCCGAAATGCTAGTCGTAAAGGTGGGCGCCACCAACGTGGGTCGCATTGGCGTTTCATACTCCAAGAACCTGCTGGTCAACGCCGGCAAGCTCCCCCGCAACAAGAAGCGTCACGACTGGACTCCCAAGAAGAAGATTGAAATCGAGAAGGGTGGTGAACTGGGACGCTTCGAAATGGGCAGCACCGTGATTCTCGTTGTGGACAAGAAGATCCGCGAACGCAATCCGGAACTGTTCAAGAACCGCGTGGGCCAGGCCGTCAAGGTGGGCGAAGCCCTCTAATCCTTTCGTCTAGTATCCAAAAAACCGTTTCATGATTTCTGTCAAAAGATTCGCCCAGAGCGAGGCAGCCCTTTTCAAGGCCACCCAGGACTTCGTCCAGTCTTTTGCAGAAGTGACGGATCCCATCATTTTCATATCCGGAAAGGCAAAATCTGTCCAGGCCAAAATCGCCTGGACTATTTTAGGTAGCACCCTCTTTCAAGGCATCAGCTATACAGATGTCATGAAGCTAATGGGCGCCCTCTACAACGCCTTCCCGGAAGAGAAATTATGGACCTTACCCGTCCCGAAGGAAGAGGATATTCTTGCGGTTGCAGACCAGATACTGCAAGGCACGTCCTGGAGCCTTCGGGAACATCTTCCCGGCATATTCTGGAGCGTAGGCAGTTTCGTTCGGCACCACCAGAAGGATGGGCGGGACTTGCCCCAATGGGCCACAGAACGAACCGCCGAGGAAATATGGCGCGACTTAGGCGAAGTCTACTTTATGGGTAAAGGCAAACCCCGCCCGAAAGCGGCAGCCACCATCTATAGGCTAATCTCCCCCGCGCCTTTGGGACTTGGACTGACCATCCAGAATTCACCCAAGATGCCGCCTATCCCGCTGTCTATGGGCGTAAGACGTTACCTTTCCATTCTCGGTCCCGGCAAGTACGAGAAATTTTCCGAACTCACCCCCGACGAAAAGAACAAGATGGCCCAGGACGTTTTTCACGAACTGTCTTCTAAAACTCCGAACGTAGCCGCCCACGGACTCCAATTCTTTTTGGAAAGCGGCACCAAGGAATTTATCTGTAGAGATCATTACAAGGTCTGTTCCAAGTGTCCTCTCTACGAATATTGCAAGTACGCCATCCAGAAATAAAAACGAATCGTTCTAAAAAAGCTAAATTCTTCCCCGTATGAAAAATCTGCTTCCCATCCTCGCCATTTTTGCACTGTTACTCTGCAGTTGTAAGGAAGAGCAGATTGTCCCCATCAACTACAATGATATTTCCTATAAGGGCATCCGTCCTGTTGTTGCTCTGGTGGACTCCTCCGAAAACAAGATCGCCCATGTGAAGAAGGAAATCAACTACAAGTACCCTGTGCTGGTAGGCGACACCTTGAGCGTGCAGATTCTTGAATTCGAGGGGGATGTATACGCCCTGGATTATTACTTGAACAGCGGTCGATTCCAGGGAAGCGCCCCCATTCTTCGCGGAGATTACATCGAACAGACCATCCGCGCCGATTCCAAGATTTTCATTTTCAACCACGACAGTTTCCGCCGTTACGAACGTAGCGACCTGGAAGCCTACGTCCGTTCCTTCCCGGAATATCGCGGCGGATTCCCCCAGGAGTTCCTGAGCCTGCCCTTTGACAAGCGCGTCACCGGTAAGGTTTCCATCCAGACTCGATATTTCCTGGGCGTACCCTCCACCTTCCCCGTTCTGGTTCAGGGATATCAGGCCGATGGACTCCAGTGGAACGTGGCTCGAAGCTGGGATGTGGTGGAACAGGAAGACTTCGACAAATGGGCAAGCAACCTGACGCTTGTAGACCCGCAGGGCATCTACAAGCAGAACGACTGCATCTATTTTGCCCCCAGCGCAGAAACCAGGGGAATGGCATCCAGGCTGGCAGGCGGCCGCATCGTGGTCATCTGGGGCTATCTGGACTGGTTCGACATGGAAAGAAAGTTCTTTACTGCAAGCGACCGCATCTACGAAGCACGTTTTTAACTATATTAAAATTATGGCTATTGAAAAACTCGCAGAAACTCTTTTGGAAAAACTCCGTTTCATCACCAAGGCAGAAACGGTTATTGGCAACCCCATCCAGGCTGGTGAAGCAACCATCATTCCCGTAAGCCGCGTATCCGTGGGCTTCGGCTTTGGCGGTCACCAGAGCAAGGGCGACACTTCCGCCTCCGGTGGTGGCGCATCCGTAGAACCGGTAGCCTTCCTGGTCATCAACGGCGAAGACGTTCGCATTATGCCCATTACCAAGGATAGTTCTCTGGCATCCAAGGTTATGGATATTATTCCCGACGTGGTGAATAAGTTCAGCAAGAAGAAGGAAGACTAAGTATCTTCTTTGGACAAGTCTCAAAAGCCCGGTTTAAAGACCGGGCTTTTGTCTATATTTAAGTCATGAAATTTTTGATTCAGCGAGTAACGAAAGCCCAAGTGGACATTGAGGGAGAAACCGTCGGTTCCATTAAGAAAGGCTATATGGTCCTCATTGGCGTGGGAGAAGAAGACTCCAAGGAAGTGGCAGACCGTCTCATCCGCAAGATGATGAACCTCCGTATTTTCGCCGATGAAAACGGAAAGACCAACCTATCCATCAAGGACGTAAACGGAGAGCTTCTGCTGGTATCCCAGTTTACTCTCTACGCCAACTGCAATAAGGGAAACCGTCCTACTTTTAACGGGGCGGGCAATCCAACCTTGGCAAACGATCTCTACGAATACATCATTGGGGAATGCCGTAAGGAAGTTACAGTCGTTGAAACAGGACGTTTCGGTGCCGACATGCAGGTGAGCCTCACTAACGATGGTCCTTTTACCATTATGCTGGAATAACATGACAAGAAAGAATTTTATTGCATTCGTTTCCACGTTTTTTATGGCGCTGATTTTCTCGTCTTGCGCCGGCGTGAACGACATGAGGGGTGGTTCCGCAGGCGGTGCTGGCGGAGATTCCGGAATGATGGATACGCCCTGCGAAGAATGCGGAAAGCGTGGAGACATCGAGCTAAAAATCACCGATGAAATCTACTACAGGGAATGGAATCAGTCCGCTTACAGCCGTATGGATTCCTCCGCCGTGGTTGGCGTCTTCCCGGCATTGAAGGTGACTGCCGAACGCCCCGAGACTTGCAAGTTCTGCCATAGTTATAGTGCGGATGCATTGGACTTTGACTTGGCCCGAGTGGAAGATTCCCTCTTCGTGAAGGCGTTCCCCAAGATGCAACGCGAGCTCATGCTTCCCGGCATGAGATTGCCCGATGCAGACTCCAGCTACTTCGATACTTTGGCAGTAAAGATCCTCACGTCCAAATTTGCGGACGGCAAGAAGCTGGAAGATTTTACCCCCTGGATTGAGCGAGAAGGCATCGAGCAGCCCTTTACCCGCGACGTCCCCAAGGATTTCAAGAACCTGCTGAATGACATCGCCAGCCGCTATGGCCTGCGTTACATGTCCATCCCCATCAGGCTGGACGTAAAGATGGATACGGACTTAGGCAAGGCCGGCGGATTCACCTACAAGATTCTCTGGACGCTGTGGGACGCACGATACGGCGAGTTGGTGTTCCTCACCTACTCGGGCTTTACCGCCGCAACCACCACTCGCGTAGCCCCCGAAAAAGAATGGTCCGAGCCATTTGCAAAACGACTCTGGACCATGTTCTCTACGGACGTTTCAAAGCTAGAAGCGCACTAACAGAAAAAGTCGCGCTAATGTGCGACTTCTTTTATTCAAAATATTTTGAATATTACTCTTCAGAAATAACCACCAGCTCAATGCGGCGGTTGGCCTTGCGGCCCGCTTCCGTGGAGTTGTCTGCCTTAGGCTGGCTGGGACCGTAACCCACAGCGGTCAGGCGTTCGGCCTTGATGCCCTTGCTGATCATGTAATCACGTACGGAATTTGCACGATCTTCAGAAAGGCGCTGGTTCAGTTCATCGCTTCCGTCGGAACTGGTGTGGCCCTGAACTTCCACCTTGGCCTTGGGATTCATCTTCAGCCCCTTGATAGCCTGATCCAAGGTGTTTAAGGAGCTGGGGACCAGTTCTGCACTGCCAGCCTTGAAGGTAACGCCGGTCAGTTCTGCGCGAGTGTCATCGAACACCACGGTAATACCGCCGGAGCTTGCAGTCTTGGAAACAAAAGGAGTGGTACCACATTCAAAAGGACCGGTCAAGCTTTCGCAGAGGATGGTGTAAGTATCTTCGCGAGGAATAAGGAAACCCACTTCACCATACTGGTCGGTAGTGACGGAAATCTGCTTACCCTTGTTCTGTCCCACGAAGGTCAGCTTCTTGTGAGCCTGAGGAACGTCGTCATAGTTGGTGTAAGTGATGTTCAATACAGCATGAGTCTTGTTGGGAGCCAGGTCCTTGGCCATGGGCTGGGCAACAAAGGCCGCCAGAGCGGCAACAGAGCAGATCAGAAACTTTTTCATAAAATACTCCCTAAAATTTTTGGTCCAAAAATAGTTTTTTACTATGATTCCGTCTTCCAAATAATCGCTGGTTATTCTAAATTTCGTTAAGAAAATTTTAAAAAGGTTATTCACTCAAGGAGCAACAATGAACTTCAAGAAAATCGCAGCAGCCGTTCTCGGTTTCGGTCTCGCCACTGCAGCATTCGCAGCTGACGTCGCAGACAACATGACCCTCAAGGGCAATGTCCAGACTCAGGTGACCAAGTCCCTGGCAGATGACGACAACAACTTCAGCTCCGGCTGGATCCGCGCCAACATCGGCGGCCAGTACAAGAGCGAAAGCCTGGACGCTTTGATTATGATCCGTATGTTCGGCCCCGAATTCGGTAACGTTATCGAAGGAAAGAACTACGACAAGATTCTTGCAGACCTCTACTGGGTAAACTACAAGTGGAACCTGGGTGCCAATGACAATCTGAACTTGAAGATTGGTCGCTGGAAGACTGACTGGTCTCAGTCCACCAACTTCGGTACCTACATCGACAAGTCCCTGGCCGCTCGCGGTCTCTGGATGCGCGATTACAGCCACAACGCAGTGGAACTGGGCTGGAAGCACGGTCTGAACCAGCTGAACGCCATGGTTGCCGCAAAGGACAACAAGGCTAACACCGGTTACGTCCGCGTAGAAGACGACATGAAGTTCACCTTCCCCCTGGAACTGAAGGTAGCATACCGCAGCAACCTGATTGACGTTGTGCAGAACACCTCCTACCTCACCCACCGCATGGCTGCATACGCAAGCTACACCTTTATGCCCAACCTCCGTCTCTATGGTGAATACGCCTGCATCTACACCGTTGACGAAGACATCAGCACTTCTGTTGACAACTACAAGGCTCAGGAACTGGGCTACATGAACAAGGCTGGCAAGATGTTCAACCCGTTCTATGTCGGCCTCGAACTGCCCACCTTCGGCATCCTCACCAACCTCATGGCAGAATTGGAATACATCAAGGACCGCGACCAGGTTGACGCCAAGAAGCCGAATGCCGACGAATTGGCATGGACCGTGGCTCTCGTAAAGACCGTTGGTAAGTCCAAGCTCCAGTTCAGCGTCTACAGCGAAGAAACTCTGAGCGATGTGGGCATGGCATTCCGCCTGACCACCACCATCAAGTAATTGGTTCGACAAGCTCACCAACCTTAAGTTTCCTGAGCTCGCCGAAGGGAATCCAGTTTTAAAGAGTCCGGTTTACGCCGGCTCTTTTTTGTTTCATTTTTAAACACCTCTTTTTGTTTCAAAGAGAAACACTCCATATATATGGAACCCCGCACACCCGTAAAAGCTTGGATTTTTTAGAAATTTTGGCAATTTTTACGTTTAAGTTGACAAAAAAACTTTTGGCATAGATATTGCTTTTAGAAGGGCGAAACAAAGAAAGATCCAATACGGGTCAAAGAATTAAACAAAAGGCACCCTCGGGTCGCCGCAAAAAAGGAAAAGAAAAATGATCAAGCCTTTAGCAGATCGAATCGTTGTAAAGCCGGCCGAAGCCGAACAGAAGACCTCCTCCGGTCTCTTCATCCCGGATAACGCAAAGGAAAAGCCGATGCAGGGTAAGGTCGTGGCAGTGGGCCCGGGCCGCAAGACCGACAAGGGCGAAACCATCGCTATGGAAGTCAAGGTTGGCGACGTGGTTCTCTACGGCAAGTACAGCGGTACTGAAATCTCCGTTGATGGCGAAAACTACCTGATCGTTAAGGAATCCGACATCTTCGCAACCCTGTAATCCAGCGAAGCAATCAAAGCGGATTCAAAAGAATTTAAAAACAAGGACTAATAAAAATGGCAAAACAGTTGAAGTTTGATGTTGCTGCTCGCGAATCCCTCATGAACGGTGTGGACAAGCTGGCTAACGCAGTTAAGGTTACTCTCGGCCCCAAGGGTCGTAACGTCATGATCGCCAAGGCATTTGGTGCTCCCAACGTCACTAAGGACGGTGTTTCCGTTGCTAAGGAAGTTGAACTGGAAGACGCTTACGAAAACCTCGGCGCACAGATGGCCAAGGAAGTCGCAAACAAGACTTCTGACACCGCTGGCGACGGCACCACCACCGCTACCGTTCTCGCTCAGGCAATCACTCGCGAAGGCCTCAAGAACGTTGCAGCTGGTGCAAATCCCATGGACATCAAGCGCGGTATGGACGCTGCAGTTGACGCAGTCATCGAAGAAATCGGCAAGATGGCTGTAAAGATCAACGGCAAGGAACACATCGCCCAGGTCGCTACCATTTCCGCAAACAACGACCCCGAAATCGGCGACCTCCTGGCCAACGCTATGGAAAAGGTCGGTAACGACGGCGTTATCACCATCGAAGAATCTAAGACTGCAGAAACCATCCTCGACGTCGTCGAAGGTATGCAGTTCGATCGCGGCTACCTCTCTCCGTACTTCGTCACCAACACTGACAGCATGGAAGCAGCTCTCGAAGCACCCTATATTCTCCTTTACGACAAGAAGATCTCCACCATGAAGGACCTCCTCCCCATGCTGGAATTCGTCGCAAAGCAGGGCAAGCCCCTCCTCATCATCGCCGAAGACGTTGATGGCGAAGCTCTCGCAACTCTGGTTGTGAACAAGATGCGCGGCACCCTGAAGGTCGCAGCCGTTAAGGCTCCGGGCTTCGGCGACCGTCGTAAGGCTATGCTCGAAGACATCGCAATCCTCACCGGCGGTATGCTGGTTTCCGAAGACACCGGCGCTAAGCTGGAAGACGCTCCGGTTACCGTCCTCGGTCAGGCAAAGTCCATCACCATCACTAAGGACAACACCACCATCGTCGAAGGTGCTGGCGACGCCGCTTCCATCAAGGGCCGTATCGCTCAGATCAAGAAGCAGATCGAAGCTACCACTAGCGACTACGATCGTGAAAAGCTCCAGGAACGCCTCGCAAAGCTCGCTGGCGGCGTAGCCGTGATCAAGGTCGGTGCTGCTACCGAAGTCGAAATGAAGGAAAAGAAGGACCGCGTGGACGACGCTATGCACGCTACCCGCGCTGCTGTTGAAGAAGGTATCGTTCCGGGTGGTGGCGTTGCTCTCATCCGCGCAGCTAAGGCTGTTGACGGCCTCAAGCTCACCAACGACGACCAGAAGACTGGTGCCGCTATCATCAAGCGCGCTATCGAAGAACCTCTCCGTCAGATCGTTGCAAACGCTGGTGGCGAAGGCTCCGTCGTTGTGAACAAGGTTAAGGAAGGCAAGGACGGCTTCGGTTACAACGCCAAGACCGACACCTACGAAGACCTGATCAAGGCTGGCGTTATCGACCCGGCCAAGGTTACCCGTACCGCCCTCAAGAACGCTTCCTCCATCGCTTCCATGATCCTGACCACCGACTGCGTGATCACCGAAAAGAAGGAAGCAAAGCCGGCAGCTCCTGCCATGGATCCTTCCATGGGCATGGGCGGCATGATGTAAAGAACAAGAGACCGATTGGCTCTAAGCGCAATTTAAGAACCTGCGACTGAGCCAATCTCTCGCATCCACGGCTCATTAAGATGAGCCGCTTGATGCTCACAGAACTTCTCGCGGGTTCACGCCCGCGACCTAGACTTTCTCCTAATGGAACATCCTGGTTCGAAAGAACCGGGATGTTTTTTTATTCAAGCGAGTACAAAAAAAGGGCGACTGTTGTTGAACAGCCGCCCTGATGCAAATCTTTGTTGCTTAGAACATCTTTCTTGCAGACTTCTTGCCACCAGCAGCCTTGGGAGCCGTGGTGGTAGCGTTCCTGTTACTGAAGAGGGTTGCGTCGTCAGAAGACTTGGTGCGGACTTCGTAATGGTTACCGTCGCACTTTTCAGTGGGAGCTCCAGAGAGGTACAGGCAGTAAGTCTTTTCGGAGCAGAATTCGCCAGCAGCCTTGCCTGTAGCATTACAAATACCCTTGCCGATCACACCTGCGGGGGTCTTGAAGTTTTCCTTAGGCAGATCCTTGTGGAGTTCCTTCATGACAGCAATCCAGACAGGCAGGGCATCTTCGGTACCAGTGTGGCCCGGGCCCATGGACTGGGGATTGTCGATACCGACCCAAACACCCATGGTGTAGCGCTTGGTAAAGCCGATGTACCATGCGTCCGTGTAATCATTGGAAGTACCGGTCTTACCACCGCTAGGATGATGGAATCCGCCGTTGTACACACGAGCCGCAGTACCGCGAATGTTCACATCCTTCAGCATATCAATCATGATGTAAGCAGCCGCAGGATTCAAAACTTCGTGTTCCACCTTGGAGCTCTTTTCAATCACTTCACCGTGCTTATCCACGATGGATTCAATCATGTACGGTTCCAGACGGTTACCGCCGTTGGGGAATACCGTGTAGGCGCAAGTCATTTCCATGAGGGTCGCACCGATGGAACCCAGAGCCATACTGGGAACTGCAGTCAGAGGAGCCTTCTGGATACCGAACTTACGGGCGTAGTTCACCACGTTTGCAAGACCATACTTCTGTGCGGTCAAAATGGCGGGCAGGTTCTTAGACTTGTAAAGAGCGCGACGGAGAGTCATCATGCCTTCGAAGTCATGTTCGAAGTTAGCCGGACGCCAGATCTGCTTTTCAGCCTTGCCGTTCACGATCTTGTCCTGGTCCTGAATGGTAATGGGAGCGTCGTTCACAGAGTCACAAGGGCTTGCACCGCTAGAAATGGCGGTAGAGTAAACGATAGGCTTGAAGGAAGAACCGGTCTGACGGAGAGACTGGACGGCGCGGTTCCAGCGAGACTTGTTCCAGTCAGAACCACCCACCATGGCGCGAATTGCACCCGTTTCATTTTCCACCAGGATGGCAGCGATTTCAGCATCGTGATAGACAAGGCTATCCGGCATACGGCCGCGCTTTTCTTCGTAGTTCTTCTTGACGATGGCGAACAGGCTATCGAAATGAGCCACCACGCTATCTTCCGGCATATCGAACTTCTTGGCCATGCCGAACTTGCGAGTGAAACGATACTTGATGCGACGGCGAACCTTGGTTACCTGAGCGAGAGCCGCACTATCGGCAAAGGCCTGGATTTCCGGATCGATGGTACTGTTGATGGAGACGCCATCTGCATAGAGGGAATTTTCACCATACTTCTTTTCCATGTACTTACGAATTTCTTCGTAGAAGTAAAGGCCTGCACCGGTTTCAATCTGCTTGGGAGCGAGAGTGATGGGAGTCTTGATATACTCGTGATATTCATCGTTAGTGATGTAGCCAGCATCGCGCATGGCGTAAAGCACGGTATTGCGACGTTCCAGGGAAGCCTTGGGATGACGGTCCGGACGATAAGCTTCAGGACGCTGGAGCATACCGGCAAGAACAGCGTATTCCGGAATGGAAAGGCTGTCCAGGGGCTTTCCGAAATAGAACTTACCAGCCGCCTGGAAACCGTAGTTACCGCCAGACAGGTAAACTTCATTCATATAGAATTCAAGAATTTCTTCCTTGGTATAAGTCTGTTCAATACGGATGGCCGTCATCATTTCCTTAATCTTACGAGCCAAGGAACGTTCCGGTGTCAAGAACAGGAGCTTGGTCAACTGCTGGGTCAAGGTAGACGCACCGCGGAGCTTACCACCCTTGGCCACCTTTTCAAGGATAGCGGAAGGAATCGCCCACACGTTCATGCCCCAGTGATCGTAGAAGACTCGGTCTTCTGTAGCCATCACCGCATGAATGGCGTTCTTGGGAATGGAATCGAAGGGAGTCCATTCACGACGTTCCACGAAGTATTCGTGAGCCACTTCGCCGTTCATATCGTAGATCTTGGTCACCAGCTTGGGGTTGATCTGTTCCAGCTGAGTCAAGGACGGAAGTTCCGGAGCGTAGTGGTTGTACACTGCAACAGCACCAATGATGACTGCAATCACCGGAATTTCAAAAATGATAAGCCACTTGATGACTTTCTTGTCGGTGAACCATCCCTTAAGAGTAACCTTCAGGGTATTCAGGACTTTCAACAGAATTGGTTTAATCTTATTCATGATTCCATCATGGAAAAAAAGTTGGTCCAAAAATAGCTATTTAAATAGGACATCCTTGTTTCGTCGGATTCTAGAAGCCCTATTTTGGGCCTCATAAAAAAAAATCAAGTTTTTTAAACAAGAACCCTTGACAAATCTTTGTGCTTATCTATATTTGGGCACGTTGAAAGCGAGAGCGGACAACAAAACAAAATGCGGATGTAGCCCAACTGGATAGAGCGTTTGGCTACGAACCAAAAGGCTCCAGGTTCGAGTCCTGGCACCCGCACGAAAGAGACTTAACGAAAGTTAAGTCTCTTTTTTTGTCCATAAATTACACGCTAGACAATCCCGAAACGAAGCGGAAACAACTTACACAAATCTTACTCAATACTTGCAGCGAAGCCCGTAAACACGGGCATCCAGCGCATTTCCAACTTCATAAGTTTCCACAATTTAACACATTTTGCAAACCATAGTTTGCACCTACCATCCGCTATTTTTTATAGTTTTGTATTGTGTTCATGTAGGGGTGGTGAGAAGGTGTTTTGGTGAAACTAATTCAAGGATCATCAAGGATAAATAATGGTTTACAAGGAACACGTCCTGAAAAAGGTGATGCGACACATCTTCCTTTCTAGGCGCCAGGACAAGGGATTGACACAAAACGGGCTTTCCGAAATTTCAAACATTACAAGACAGTTTATATCACAGGTGGAAAGCGGAAAACGTCAGCCATCCGTACAGACACTCTGCAATTTGGCAACTGCTTACGGGCTTTCCATTTCAGAACTTTTTCTAGAAATAGACACCCTGTATAGTCAATTTGACGAGGGTCCGGGCCCCGAAAACCACCCTTAACAAAAAACTTAAAATTTACTATCTTTGCGCCACTATGGAATGGCAGCGCAATATCAAAACATTAACGGAAGACGAGATTAAGGCTTGGCTCCGCGAGGTGGACGAAAAACCTTTCCGCGCTGAACAAATCCAGAAATGGCTTTTCTGCCAGCAGGTGAAATCCTTCGACGAGATGTTGAACATTTCCCCCGCTCTCCGCGAAAAATTGGCAAAGCAGTTTGAGCTCCGCTCCCTGAAGGAAGACCAGCACATGGTTTCCGTCGATGGCACCGTCAAGTGGCTTTTCGAGACTTGGGACGGACATCACATCGAAACCGTGATGATTCCTGCCAACGGCCGTTTTTCCGTATGTGTTTCGACCCAGGTGGGCTGCGCCATGAACTGCGCATTCTGCCGCACCGCAAAGATGGGCTTCTTCCGCAACCTGGAAGCAGGTGAAATCCTGGAAGAAATCATCAACGTGAACTGGTACCTGAAGGAAAACAACATCTTCAATGAAGAAGGTCAGATCGCCCAGGTGACCAACATCATCTTCATGGGCATGGGCGAGCCCCTGAACAATCTGGAAAACGTACATCGCGTTTGCTGCACACTGCACAACCAGAAGTTGTTCAATATGGGTTCCAAGCGCATGACCGTTAGCACCAGCGGTGTGGTCCCTCGCATCAAGGAACTGGTGGACCGCAATACTCCCTGCTGCCTAGCAATCAGCTTGAACAGCACCAATAACGAGTACCGTTCCTCCGTGATGCCCGTAAACAACATCTGGCCCATCGAAAAGCTTTTGGAAGGTGTAGACGAATACATTCGCCGCACCGACAATTACGTCACGTTTGAATTCGTGCTGATTCAGGGAATCACCTGCACACCCAAGGCCGCCAAGGAACTGATTCGCATTTGCGCTCCCCGTCGTGTCAAGGTAAACGCCATCATCCTAAACGATGGAGACGATCCCAACTTACATGCACCCACACCCGACGAAGTGGATACCTTCCTCGCCGCGGTTCGTGCAGCCCAGATTCAGATCACGATTCGTACGGCTCGCGGCAGAGATATCCTCGCCGCCTGTGGACAGCTCGCACACAAGAAGAAGAACGACCAGGGCGTTTTCGAAAGAGGGTCAAGCCTCCCCGACGCCACGCCTCGACAGAGCTAGAGATTTGCGGGGGCAGGTCGAACTAGAGTTTTTTGAAATAGTAAATAGAAAGAGAAATAGAAAGGACGGTAATTATGTTAACGCAAAACCTCCCGGAATTCTGGGATAACCTCTACGCCGATGGAAAGGACTATTGGAATATCAAGAAGGCAACTCCAGCCCTTCTGGAATTCTTCAAGAATCCTGCATGCCCTGCCACCGGATCTGTTCTGGTTCCGGGCGCCGGCTTTGGCTACGATGCCGAAGCTTGGGCTTTGCGCGGTCACGACGTGCTGGCAGTCGATTTTGCCCCCACCGCCGTGGACGAACTGGACCATCTGAGCCGCAAGCACAAGAACCTGCGTTCTCTGGACTTGGACCTGTTCACCCTTTCTCCCAAGGATCAGAAGCGCGGTGGCCAGCAGTTTGACATCGTTTACGACTACTGCACCTTCTCCGCTATTCATCCGGGTCGCCGCGACGAATTCTTCGAAGTCTGCTACAAGATGATGAAGGACGACGGCTTGCTGATTTCCCTCATGTACCCCCTGACCAGCGGCAATACCCTGCAGGGTCCTCCCCACTGCACCAGCGAAGGCGAACTGATGGCTCGTCTGGACGGCGTGTTCGATATCGTGGACCGCATTCCTGCTGTAAACAGCCTGCCGGGTCGTGAAGGCAAGGAAGAATTCTGGCTTCTCAAAAAATGTTTGTAAGAGACCGTTCACGCAGTACGTAGGGTAAAGAACCTACGCATTGCGTTCACTCTCAAAAAGTCCTGGGTAAAACCAGGACTTTTTTCACAAGAAGACCGTTCACGCAGTACGTAGGGTAAAGAACCTACGCATTGCGTTCACTCTCAAAAAGTCCTGGGTAAAACCAGGACTTTTTTCACATAGCATGCATCCCGCAGCACAAGCCCCTAAACCCTATCCCCTAGCCCCTAGAACACAACACTCCCCACGTTTTTTCTATCTTTTTCTTGTAAATTTTTCAAACTATAAAGAGGTTATTATGGCTCAAGATTTATGCCCCTGTGGTTCCGGTAAAGAATATTGCGAATGCTGCGAACCTATCATCAAGCAAACTGCACTTGCTGCATCTCCCGAAGCTTTGATGCGTTCTCGCTACACCGCCTATGCCAAGCACGAAATTGCATGGTTGAAGGAATCTCTGGAAGCTACTCAGCGTTCTGACTTCGACGAAGCAAGCGTTGAAGCATGGAGCCGCGAATCTGAATGGCTGGGCATTGAAATCAAGCAGACCAAGACCGAAGAAGAAAAGAACATCGGTTGGGTTGAATTCGTTGCAAAGTTCAAGCAGGGCAACATCACTCGCGACCACCACGAACTGGGTGAATTCCACAAGGTGGGCGGTGCATGGTTCTTCTATGACGGTCGTGCAGTGAAGCAGGAAACCGTTCGCAAGACCGGTCCAGATGTTGGCCGTAACGATCCGTGCCCCTGCGGTTCCGGCAAGAAGTACAAGAAGTGCTGCGGCGCTGGCAAGTAATCTAGAGCAAACAAGCTCGCACCTATTTCAAAGGATTAGCAATGTTCAAAGTTTTCGTTGATGGCGAAGCCGGTACTACTGGTCTTCAGATTTATGATCGTCTTGCAAAGCGTAACGACATCGAAGTTCTCCGCATTTCCCAGGAACTGCGTAAGGACACAGCCGAACGCCAGCGTCTGATCAATGAATCCGACGTAACCTTCCTGTGTCTGCCCGATGCAGCCGCCATGGAAAGTGCCGCCCTCTGCACCAACCCGGATACATGCATTATCGATGCTTCTACAGCTCATCGTGTAAATCCGGACTGGACTTACGGTATGCCGGAACTTTCCGCAGCACAGCGTGAAGCCATCAGCAAGGCCAAGCGCATTGCCAATCCTGGTTGCCATGCTACCGGTTTTATTCTGGGTGTTCACCCGCTGGTAGCAAGCGGCCTGCTGCCCAAGTCTGCAAATGTTGCAGCTTACAGCATTACGGGTTATTCTGGCGGCGGCAAGAAGCTCATCGCCGAATACGAAGAAGAAGAAGCCCTGGGCCACAAGGCAGGCGAATCTCTCGCTATTATGGCCCCGGCTCCCTACGCCCTGGCACTTTCCCACAAGCACATTCCCGAAATGAAGAAGTACTGCGAACTGGAAAACACGCCCTTCTTCAATCCGGTGCTTGGCCCCTACTACAAGGGCATGGCTGTGACCGTTGCAATTTTCGCAAACCAGCTGACTAAGAAGGTCGGTCCGGCAGAACTGACCGAAGTTCTGAAGCAGCACTATGCAGGTTCCAACTTCGTAACCGTTATGCCTTACGAAGCCACCCCCACGGAAACTCCGGCCCTCATTAACGGCCGTCTGAATCCCACCATCTGCAACAACACCAACAACGCTTGTATCCAGGTCTTCGGCAACGAAACCATCATGCAGGTGACCACCATTATCGACAACCTGGGTAAGGGCGCCAGCGGTGCCGCAATCCAGAACATGAACATCGCACTGGGTCTCGACGAAACCCTGGGCCTGTAAGTAAACCTCACCCACCCCACGGGAGAATTATGTTTTTAGACGAAAAATCAATCGAAGTGCGCTCCGGCAAAGGCGGCGACGGCATCTGCAGTTTCCACCGCGAAAAGTTTGTTCCCCTGGGCGGCCCCGATGGCGGTGACGGCGGCCGTGGCGGTCACGTAATCCTCCAAGTCAACGAACAGTATTCTACCCTGCTGGATATGGGTAACGCTCGTCTGTACAAGGCTCGTCCTGGTCAGGCAGGCGGCGCCAAGCGTTGCACCGGAAAGTCCGCAGAAGACCTGATCGTGGATGTCCCCAAGGGAACTATCGTCAAGGATGCAGAAGGCCGCATTCTGGCAGACCTGACCGAAGACGGCCAGCGCTGGATTGCCGCTCGTGGCGGCAAGGGCGGTATGGGCAACCAGCACTTTGCAACTCCTGCAAACCAGGCTCCCCGTAAGTGCACTCCCGGCGAAGCTGGCGAAAAGCGCGAACTCTTCCTGGAACTGAAGCTCATGGCTGACGTGGGCCTGGTAGGTTTCCCCAACGCAGGCAAGTCTAGTCTTGTGAACAAAATTTCCAGCGGACGTCCGAAGGTAGGTGACTACCCCTTTACCACTTTGGAACCCGTACTTGGCATCGTGCAGATGAACGGCCACAGCTTTGTGGTGGCAGATATTCCGGGTCTTCTGGAAGGCGCCAGCGAAGGCAAGGGCCTGGGTCACCAGTTCCTGAAGCACATCGAACGCACCCATACACTTTTGTTTGTAATTGACGGTTACGCCGATAACGCATACGAACAGTTCAGTGTTTTGAAGGGCGAGCTGGCAGCATTCCATCCGAAGCTCGCAAAGAAGCCCTACGTCATTGCACTTAACAAAAGCGACCTTGGCATCGATAATGCTATTAAGGAATTTGCTGGCTATAAGGAGCACGTCATCGTGACCTCTGCTGTCACCGGTGAAGGTTGCAAGGAATTGCAGCAGGCGCTGGACGCAGCCGTCCCCCACGTTCAGAAAAAGAAGGTGGGTTGGGAATCCAAGAAGGTTGTGGAAGCAAAGACCATGAAGGCAGCTGATAAGACCAAGGCAAAGGCAGCCCGTAAGGAAGCTGCAAAGCCCGCCAAGTCTGCCGCCAAGACCACTGCAAAGAAGGCTCCTGCCAAGAAGAAGTAGAGCCCCGCGATCCGCAACTCATGAAGGTTTATTAGTCAATGGCAAAAAAAGAACAAGCAACTCCAGTCATCCAGAATAGAAAGGCAAACCACCTTTACTTTGTGGATGAGACCTTCGAGGTGGGCATCATGCTCATCGGTTCCGAAGTCAAGTCCATTCGCGATGGCAAGTGTACCATTGGCGAAGCCTGGATTGACCTGGACGAAGAGAAGGACGAAATCTGGCTGGTAGGCGCCCACATTGACGAATACCTTTTCGCAAACCGATTCAACCATTTCCCCGCAAGACGTCGTAAGCTTCTGGCCCATGTTCATGAAATCCAGAAGATGCGCAAGGCCAAGGAGCAGAAGGGATGCACCCTCATCCCCTTGAAAATTTACTTCAAGAATCGCCGCGCCAAGCTGGAAATGGGAATCTGTCGCGGTAAGGATCAGCACGATAAGCGCCAGTCCCTTCTGGAACGTGACGCCAAGATGGAAATGGCAAGAGCAGCTAAGGCACACAAGTAATGAATCGTATTCTCGGGAAAGTCCTCGCAGTCTTATGCCTGATGGCAGCTACCCTCTGGGCAGTTCAAGTGGACGTGGAAACCTTCGCCAAGAATAAACAAGCCTCTTTCCATTGGTATCCCGTACAGAAAACGGTTTCTCTTGTTGGTGCCTCCGACACCATCAAGATGGCCATCAGCCTCCCCTTCGCCTTCCATAACGGCAAGTCCATCGAACTCAAGACGCCGCCCGTCCTCAAGGACAATAAGATTTGGATGGACGCCGCAGACACGGCGAAGTTTGTATTTACAAAAACAGCTAGCAGTTCAAGCGCACCCAAGACCGTAAGCAGTTCCAGTGCCGTAAAACCTGCCAGCAGCTCCAGCAGCGCAACTCTTAAGGTCAGTTCCAGCAGCGTCGTCTCCGTAGCGGTCGCCGCTCCCAAGAACGAAACCGCAGGCACCCGCGAAGTCAAGACCATCGTCATCGACCCAGGTCATGGCGGTAAGGACTCCGGCGCATTAGGCGCCAAGGCTCAGGAAAAGGACATCGTCCTCACCGTGGGCAAGCTGCTAAAAAAAGAACTTGAAAAGGATGGCTTCAAGGTCAAGATGACCCGCGACAAGGACGTGTTCATCGAATTGGGCCAGCGAGCCAATCTGGCAAACCAGTGGGATGGCGACCTCTTCATCAGCCTCCACTGTAACGCCGTAGATGCCACTCCCGAACGTAAGAAGCAAATCAAGGGTTACCACGTCTATGTACTTCGCGCTCCCGAAAGCGAAGAAGATGCAGCCATCGCCCGTCGCGAAAACAAGGTGGCCACCCTCTACGGCGAAAAGAACGCCAAGGAAGAACTCTCCCCCATCGAATGGTTCAAGCTGGAAGCCCGCCTGGAAAAGTACAAGCAGAACAGCTACATGTTCACCGAGGAAATGCTCAAGGCAAACGAAGGCTACAAGATTCGCAAGCAAGCAGGCGGCGTAGGCGGTGCAGGCTTCATGGTTCTGGTGGGTGCATTAATGCCCGCCGTTCTATACGAAATCGGCTTCATCAGCAACCTTGATGACGAAGCCTACATGATGAGTGATGCCGGCCAGAAGGACATCGCAGAACGTATCTCCAAGGCAGTATCCAACTACAAGGCCGCAGTCCATAACTACCGCGAAACCCTGGGCCGATAAACGCCCGACAATTTTATCGAAGTGAACGACTCACTTTCCCCTTTCCTGCATTTACGCGACTGTGCTTATTCCCGGCACTGCGAGTTCCATTTATCTGATACAGAACTTCGCCAGAAGATTCTTTTTTGATGGGAATGTCAGTCCCAATATTCCATCTGGAATAGTCAACACGCCTTGCGGCAGGTAACGAATCCGTATAGGTAGGAACTACACTGAACGTAGGCGTTCCATCATCCTGATAGACACACTGGTGAGCATAATACGACGGGATACCCCTTTCATGGCCACCACGTTCTTTTAAAGTATCATACACGGTGATATACTGACACAGTGCATAGTAGCTGGAGTCCTTGCGATAGACAAAATAATTCGTGTCATTTTTCACAGAGTCTTTGCTTTCCATGAAATAAGTATCAAAAAATATATCAGCATCTCTATAGGAACTTGGATCAAAGACTGCTGTATCTTCTAAATCTAGAACTTTACCCGCAACTAGGGAATCCATAGACTTCACCCTCCAGAACTGGTCATCAATTTTGTCTGGTTTGTGAAAGTATAAACTTCTAAGGCAATCCCCATTTGCGAAATCGCATACACAGGTCTCATAGGTAACCCAATATGCACCTTCATTCAACTTTTCCCAGTCCTGATCAAACAGCCCCTCATCGCCAAACGCCCAATATGATGAATTGTAATCCTCAAAGAGAGTAACAACAAAGGATTGTTCCCATTCTTTTGCGAACAAACTTACAGCCAAGCAGAAAACAGCGGCAAGAATCTTTTTCATATAAACCTCCTAAAGACTAGCCCTCATCGCTTTTAATATAAACTCGCAAATCATTCCAGAGGACAGCTCTATGCAAATTTCCGTTGTTCATTTAACAATACGGAAGCCCAAAGATCGAGCGCAGTTCCATGTGCAAAGATCTGCGCAAACGGTCTCCGTGAGCAAAAAGCCACTGGTTGTTAACCAGTGGCTTTTTGTGAGAGCGAGCGCAACGCGTAGGTTCTTATCCTAACGTACTGCGCGAGCGGTCATTACTCAGCGTCCATGTCAGCTTCGTCGATTTCAGCGTTGTGGTAAACGTCCTGAACGTCGTCGTGATCTTCGAACTTGTCGATGAGCTTGAGGAGCTTCACTGCGTCGTCGTGGCCCAGCTTGACGGGGTCATTGGCAACGTAGGTGATTTCAGCACTCATCATTTCGATGTTTGCACCTTCGAGAGCGCGGGTAACAGCGTCGAAGCCTTCCGGAGAGGTGGAGATTTCGTGAACGCCGTCTTCGGTGCTCATGTCTTCTGCGCCAGCTTCCAGAACCAGATCCATGACCTGATCTTCGGTGTACTTTTCAGCGTCGATAACGATAATGCCCTTGTAAGTGAATGCCCAGGTAACAGAACCGGATTCACCCATTGCACCACCATTCTTGTTGAAGATATTGCGGATTTCAGCAACGGTACGGACCTTGTTATCAGTCATGCACTGCACCATGATAGCGATGCCTGCAGGACCGCGACCTTCGTACAGCGGTTCAGTAACGTCGGCACCACCGTTAGCGCCAGTACCCTTGGCAATAGCACTTTCGATGTTCTTGGTGGGCAAGCTCTGAGACTTAGACTTGATGATTGCAGCACGGAGGCGGGGGTTTGCATCCGGGTTGCCGCCGCCCAGCTTAGCAGCGATAGAAATTTCCTTAATCAGCTTATTCCAAGCCTTGGCGCGAGCGACGTCGGTCTTAGCTTTCTTACGTTTGGTGGTGGCCCATTTGGAGTGACCGGACATAGATTACCTCTTATAGGTTTTAAAGTTTTCGGGTCAAAAATAATTTTTTTTTGAGGCAATGTAAAGCGGATTACTTCTGCTTCATCTTGCACTGGCGTCTTTCCTTGACGCTCAGGGACGGATCGTCACAATCTTGCTTTTTTTTTGCCTTCTTTTCTTTCTTGGACGCAGGAGCAGCGGCCTTCTTAGAAGGTGCCGGGGCAGGTTCAGCTTCTACGCGACGCTTCTTTGTAGAAATAGTGCCGTCATCGTCAGAAAGCTTCTTTTTCTTCTTGCCCTGCATTGCCTGGAGTTTCTTCTTGTCCATAGGATCTGCGGAAGCCTTAGTGATTGCTCTTTCGTACTTACCGCCCCAGACGTTACCCACCAGGGAACCGGATTCCTGAGCATCCTTCAGGATACCCATGGCCCATTCGTCATTGGCAGGAGGCAGCAGTTTGAACTGCAGGTTACGAATCTTGGTAGCTTCTTCTTCATAATAGAGCATCATGTCAAAGAAACCCACCTGGTATTCTTCACCATCGGTACCAGAAGCAGCAGACGGAATGTATGCAAGAACTGCATACAGATCACCGTCGAAGAGGGCGTTCAACAGAACGTCCGGATCTCCACCGGGAGCCTGGACTTCACCTGTTGCCTGGAAAGCCCAGGGAGCGACGTCCACCGTCAACTGGAACTTGTGGAAACCCTTAGTAACCTTGGGAGTCAGCTTCAGCAAACCACCAGAGAAAGCCTGGAATTCAGGCTTCAGGTTCTGAGCGGAGCAGACAACCGCAAAAGCTAAAAAGAGAAAAGCAATCAATCGTTTCATAGGATAACTCCTTTTGAACAAACTTTACTCCAACAAGCAGTCGAGGCTAGTTCTTGTAGAACAGAGCCTTGGCAGCTTCGAACATCGGATCCTTTTCGTCCGGGTTGCGGCATTCGGTATAGATACGAACCTTGGGTTCGGTACCGGACGGGCGAACCAGCATCCAGGAATCGTCTTCGAAAATAATCTTCACGCCATCGAGAGTCAAGAGCTGCTTGACAGTCTTTTCGGTGGAGCCCACCATGACCTTAGCGCCAACCTGGGCAGCTTCGGCAACAGCGTTCACCTTAGCAATGAGAGGAGCGCCCACCAGGGACTTGTCCACTTCGAAGCCAGCGCGGCTCGGGTAGAAGCGGCCATATTCTTCGTACAGGGCATCCAGGTATTCACCCAGGTTCTTGCCAGTCTGGGCCATGATTTCCAGAGCCATGAGAAGACCGAACTGAGCATCCTTTTCGAGAGTGTTGTTCAGACCAGAGATACCATCGGATTCTTCGAAGGCAACCAGAGCCTTGTCCTTAGCGGTGCGAGACAGCCAGGGGCGGAAGTTCTTGAAGCCCACCGGAGTTTCCATCACGGGAACGCCCAGCTTTTCGGCGATGATGTTCACGAAGTTGGAAGTTGCAACGGACTTAGCAACAACGCCCTGTTCCTTACGCCAGGTAGCCATGTAGTGGAAAGCGATTGCACCGAACTGGTTCATATCGATTTCGCGAGTACCGTCGTAGAAACGGATACGGTCACCATCCGGGTCAAAGATTGCGCCCAGGCGGAACCAGGACTTGCTTTCGTCCAGGACCTTACGGACCTTTTCAAGATTCTTGGAGGACGGTTCCGGTGCGATGCCGCCGAACAGGCTGTCATCTTCGTTACGAAGAGTGATGAGGCATTCCGGATTGTCGAGAAGTGCAGCCGGACGACGACGGGTAGAACCGTGAACGTGGTCGCAAACCAGAGTCAGACGACCCTGCTTGATGAATTCCTTGATGCGAGAGAACTTGATGGTGCCCTGCTTGATGAGGAATTCCTTGTAGATCTTCAGGGAGTCGATGATTTCCCAGTCAACCTTGGATACCGGTTCAAACTTCCAGGTAGCCATCATTTCATTAGACAGCTTGGTAATCACGTTGGTGATTTCCGGACCTGCAGGACCGCCGTCAGCCGGGTTGAACTTGATGCCGTTGTAGTGGCTGGGGTTGTGAGACGGAGTCATGTTGATGGAGCAAGCAGCGCCCAGCATTTCGATTGCAGCGGAGAATTCCGGAGTGGGCATTTCATTGCCGTAGTAAACCTTAACACCGGCCTTGGCGAACTGGTCAGCAACAGCTTCGCAGAATTCATGACCCAGGAGACGGTTGTCGTGGCCAACCACAACGCCGCGCTTCTGGAGTTCAGCGAAGTCCTTCACGCCCAGAGCTTCGAACATAGCTGCGTCTGCTTCCTTGTAGAGGCGAACGATTGCAGCACCAACGACCTGCAGATTACGGAGAGTGAATTCAGAACCGATTTCACCGCGCCAGCCAGAGGTACCGAAGCTAACCTTAGCCGGTTCCTGGGAGGTGAGAGCCACCTGCTTGACCTGTTCAACCAGAGCCATGTCAGTAGCAGGGTTAAATTCGGGGGACTGGATCTTCTTCCAAATCTGTGTAATGTTTTCCATATAGGTTCCTATTTTGAAGTTTTTTACGGAGTTCAATTTAAAAAAATTTACGGTTCCCCGTATGGCCTTCTCGACGAAAATTCACTTGTACAAGAAACCCAGTCCCGAGGTACCCAAAACATTCATAACGTCAAAATCTGACATGTAAAACAAAAAGCGTATTATTCGCCATTTTTTAAGGAATTTCATAGCCCAGAATGGCATTTTTTAGCTATTTTATAGCCATGCAAATTACAAAAGCTTCTCAACTTACTGGTGTTTTTCCCGCATTGTTCACTCCGTTGATGAACGATGATCCCAAGAACCTCAACAACTCCATCGACTACAAGAAGATGGAAAAGATGATTGACGACCTCATCGCCTCTGGTGTTTCCGGCATTTTGCCCGTTGGCACAACCGGCCAGAGCGCAACCGTCACTCACAAGCAGCACCTCGACATCATCAAGTTCACTCTGGACTACGTAGGCGGCCGCGTTCCTGTTATCGCAGGCGCAGGTTCCAACTGCACTCGTGAATCTGTTGAAATGATCCAGGAAATCCTGAAGATTGCTGAAGTTCCCATGCTCTGCGTGACTGGTTACTACAACAACCCGTCCCAGGAAGGCATCGAAAAGCATTTCAAGACCTTGAGCGAAGAAACTGGCGCCAAGATCATCATCTATAACGTTCCGGGCCGTACCGCTAGCTACGTTCACCCCGACACCCTCATCTCCCTGTCCCAGGACAAGAACATCATCGGTCTGAAGCAGGCAGTTGACTTCCGCATTGGCGAAAAGTTCCACGAGGATACTAAGCGAGTGATCAATGAAACCAAGAACAACGATTTCGCCGTTCTCTCTGGCGAAGACGGTTTCTTCATTGACATGCTGGAAATGGGTGGCCAGGGTCTCATTACCGCAACCGGTAACATCCCCGAAGCAGCAAAGATTTTCTCTGACCTGTACAAGGCATATGTGGCAGGCGAATACCAGAAGTGCGACGACCTGCAGGACGCAGCTCGCGACTACGTAGAAGCAACCTTCTGCCGCAAGAACCCCATTCCTCTGGGAACCATGTTCAACAGCCCGCTGTTCCAGCCTATGACCAGCGTGAAGGACACCGCACGCGGTGACGAAGCTGTTGCTCGCATCATGAAGCTTATCAACGAAAAGGCAACAAGCCTCAAGAAGTATCACGTCTAATCAGGAGATTGACCATGGCAAAGAACACTAAAGTTCAGAAGTCCATTAGCGACGAAATCTGCGCTTACATCAGCAAGCAGAAGCTCCTCCCCATCCCCGTTCAGACCCTGAACGAAGAAGTGGAAGCAACCCGCTATTTCGGTGGCGACCTGAAGGAATTCATCGCTGCAGCAAAGTCTCTCAATGCAAAGAGCATCTTTGTTGAAACCCTGTACCTGGAAGAAGACGAATTCTTCTACGACAGCGGCATCGATGATGAAGAATATCTGGAAATGAACGGCTGCGGCTGCAACTGCGGTTGCTGCTGTGGCGGCGAATGCAACTGCGGCGATGACTGCAAGTGCGGTTGCAAGGACGACAAGAAAGCTTCCAAGAAGTCCAAGAAGGTCGAAGAAGAAGAAGATGGCGTATGGCTGGAACCGGAAGACCTGGATGGTCTGGACCTGTCCCTCCTGAAGCCGGAAATGGTGAAGTTCATGGACCGCATCGGCGAAAGCTGCGGCGTCCGTCTGACCGTTCCTGGTGTTGACCACCTCGAAGTCGAAATCTTCGCAGACTGGTACGACGAATTCGCCGAACTGGTAGATGAAGCTTCCGAAATCATCGAAGAAGATCCGGTTGGCGCTCTGGAAGACATGCAGGCTGCATTCGAAAAGGCTGAAGAAGAAGCTGAAGCTGCTGAAAAGGCTGCCAAAGCAGCTGACAAGGCTAAGGGTACCAAGAAGATTGCCGCCCACCCCCCGAAAAAGAGCAAGTAAGGCGAGTGTCGCAGTCATGATTGCATGACTAGAACCTTTCTAAAATAGATGAAGCTTAAAAAACGGTTCCTCGCAAAAGCGAGGAACCGTTTTACTTAATTATTTATTTAATATAAATCGTTTGATGTTCTACACAACGAACAGAGAGTCCTTGATATTTACCCACCACATTTATCGGCGCTAATTGGTTTGAATAAGCTAAAATAACATAGTTTGCGACAAGCGAGCTACTTTCATCTCTTGTCCAAAAACCGGTCGCCTGATTAATACGGCTATAACTTCCATCAGCCAACCTTTTGCCAGCAGGAAGGGCAGAAAATCCATACCAGTCCCTTCCACCAATAGCATATTCATCTAACAGTTTCCAATCTGTCGGAGATTTCAACGCAAGTCCCGCATACTCATCGCCAATAGTATTTATCAAATTTTCCCATTCAGCTTTTGACGGCACAAACCACCCTTCAGGGCAAACCCCTCTTACAACCGAAGCTGCCTCCATTTCGACACAGGTCGTTTCATAACCACACCCCTGCGTATAGCCACTAAACACCCCTGCAGAATCCATGACAGCGGACCATTTGTAAAGTCGTCCATATGCGATACAATTTTCGGGATCGTCATCATAACAAAAACTTTCTGCTGTACCTTCATTATAGTCATAATTCAAATTCTGAGCCATCCATTTCAGCCCACCAACTTCAACAACCCGATACTTTTGTCCGTCTCTTGCATCAGTCAAATATTCATACTCAGTCAAAGTCTTGCGATCCTTGCAGTAATGTTTACCAGGGTCATAGGCTGTCCCATTGCAAAGGGAATAAGCAGAGGACATAAAACAAAACTCGTTCTCTTTTTCAATATAAGTATTCCCACAGGGCTTATGCACTTTCCAAGTAACACCTTCATCGCTAGAAAGACATTCTTCACCACTTTCCGGATCGTACGAGCCCGCTTCAGCACATAAATAATACACGGAATCTTTGAAACAAAATTCGATAGACGGGTCATAAATTGAGTTACCACACCTGTCATATAGCGAATCTTTGTAGCAGAAAGTACGAAGTGCATTATAAGAGTTTCCGTTACAGAGCGGCATTACCGTAATATTCCCAAAGCAGAATTCCTTGGTAATATCGTATTTTTCGCCACTACAAAAGGGAGCAACTGTTTGATCCTGGCAAAATTCCTTTTGGGGATCATATGCTTTAGTACCACAGTAATCCAGAACCTCCCCTTTTAAACAGTATTGTGTTTTAGGATCAAAGGTTTTGCCACCGCAAAGAGAATAAACTATTTCTTTATTGCAAAATTGATTTTTGGGATCATACCCCTTTTCACCACAACGTACATACAGAGTATCGTTATGGCAAAAATTCTTGCTAGGGTTGTAGGGAGCTCCTTCACAGAAATCCATAACGAGGCCTTCATAGCAGAACTGCAATTTGGGATCGTAAGAGATAGAATCGCATAAACCTTTATAGACAGGGAGACTTGTATCTCCACATGAAACGGTTTCCTGGCCGACCATCTCATCCATAGAACATCCCGAGTCGTTCTGAACAGAATCAGAACTCACGGAATCACGACTATTGTCTACTTCGGAAAAATCCTCGTCATCCAAATCAATTGAATCCAGATCCGCGGAGAGCGAATCAGAACCATGTTCATCGATTCCTCTGGAAGGGGTTGATGAAGAATCTCCGCAAGCCGAGAAAACTACAAGAAAAACGACGGCATATGCCAAGAATAACTTTTTCATAAAAGCCCCTATCTCTATCGTATCCAAATTTAGAAATTACCCTCAAAAACAGAATACCTGTAAAGCAAGTTTTACCCTTCAGCTATCCAACCAAATCATTTTGAATAAATTAGGCGATTATAAAGAAGGACCCGCCGTAAAGCGAGTCCTTTTTAAAGTTGAAGCTAGTAAAGCGACAACAAGCCGATGTGCTTAAGTGTGGTACAACTTGGAAGTCTGATAATTCGGTTCAGAGGTCAAGTTCACACCCAGACGGCGGAACACACCTACATCAACCTGAGACAGGATTACGCTGGCATGAACGTCGCAGTGGCGCAGTTCAGGCAACTTTTCCAGGGCGATCTTTGCGTTGTAATCAGTGAGGGCACAAACAGAGAGAGCCACCAACACTTCGTCCATGTGGAGACGAGGATTGGTGTGGCCCAGCTGCTTGGTCTTCAAGTTCTGAATGGGTTCGATCACCATGGGAGAAAGCAGGCGGACTTCGTCGGGAATGCCAGCCAAGTGCTTGAGGGCATCCAAAAGCATTGCAGAGGAAGCGCCCAGCAAAGAAGAAGTCTTTGCAGCGATGATGGCGCCATCCTGCAGTTCGATAGCAACTGCGGGGCCGTTGGTTTCTTCGGCGCGCTTTACAGCGGCAGCAACCACCGGGCGGTCTTCAACGCTAATGTGAGCCTGTTCCATCACCAGCTGCTGCTTGTAAACCTGGTCCTTGTCTGCGTTGCCCTTACGGACATCGCAGAGGGTGTTGAAGTAGCGGCGGATGATTTCCTGCTTGGCAGCTTCGCTCACCGCTTCATCGTCAACGATGCAGTTACCAGCCATATTTACGCCCATGTCGGTGGGGCTCTTGTACGGAGATTCGCCCAAGATGCGGGTAAACAAAGCGTTCAGCACGGGGAACACTTCAACGTCACGGTTGTAGTTGATGGTGGTCTTGCCGTAAGCTTCCAGATGGAACGGGTCAATCATGTTCACGTCGTTCAAGTCGGCGGTGGCAGCTTCGTATGCCAGGTTCACCGGATGTTTCAGAGGAATGTTCCAGATGGGGAACGTTTCGAACTTAGCGTAACCAGCCTTAACGCCGTGAACGTTTTCATGATAAATCTGGGAAAGGCAGACAGCCATCTTTCCACTTCCCGGACCCGGAGCGGTAACCACCACCAGTTCACGAGTAGTTTCAACAAATTCATTCTTGCCATATCCATCGTCGCTCACAACAAGAGGAATGTTGTTCGGGTAACCAGCAATAGGATAATGACGGTAAACCTTCAGGCCCAGGCCTTCCAGTTTCTTCTGGTATGCCAGAGCGCTAGGCTGGTCCTGCCAGCGGGTCAGCACCACGCTGCTCACGTACAGGCCGTAACCGCGGAAGGCGTCAATCAAGCGAAGCACATCCTGATCGTAGGTAATGCCCAGGTCGCCACGAACCTTGTTCTTTTCGATATCGTTTGCGTTAACTGCGATAATGACTTCGGCCTTGTCCTTCAGCTTTTCCAGCATGCGGATCTTGGAGTCCGGAGCAAAGCCCGGCAGTACGCGGCTTGCGTGGTGGTCATCAAAGAGCTTGCCGCCAAATTCAAGGTAAAGTTTTCCACCGAACTTTGCAATACGTTCGGCAATCTTCTCGGACTGCGTTCTCAAGTACGCGTCGTTATCAAATCCAACTTTGAACATACATTTGCCCTATGTAGTTTTAAAATTATCGGGCAAAAAATAAAAAAATGAAGTCCATTCCCCTAGGTCAAAAAACGAAAAAAAAGGCTCTTTCCATAAAGGAATGAGCCTTTAAAATTTGGTTTTACAAGTTCTGAAAAACACGTTAAAACGCTAACTTATTATTTGTCAACGACTAACGTTGCAGACCCATAAGCCTTGACCGGACGACCGTTTTCATCGAACTCTGTGGTGTAGCGAACGTGGAACGGAACGTGATCCGCAGTCAAGGGAAGAATAGCCTCAATGGAAGGAACGCCCTCGGCAATCTGACGATGCCAATCCCTATACGTATCTGCAATATCAGCGGGGAAAAGACCACTTTCAATAACTGGTTCCGGATAGTTGTAGATGACCGGCGGCAAGCCCAAAACCTTCTGACAGCGGAAGCAGGGGCGCATCTCCTTAGTGGCAATGGAGTACTCCCACAAGAACATGTTAGCCTGTTCAATGGCAGCCTTGAAATTAGCTTCGCGGCGCGCAAATCCCGATAACGCCTGTTTCTCAAGCGTAATGTTACGGACCATCACATAGAACAGCTGGCTCACCTTGCTTTCGCCAATCAGCTGAATAGAATTGCGAATGCAAACCTTCTCGTTGCCGCAAGTCCTGGAACAAACGTTAGCCCAGATTTCACATTCGACTTCGCTCTTTGATTCTGCAGCCTTGGCCATAGCGGATCTAAAAATACCCAGATTTTCTTCGTCCATGGTGTTTTCAGGTTCCAGATCCAAGATCGCGGATTCAGACATATTCATGCCCATCTCGCGAAGGAATTTCTGATTAACGCGAAGGATTTCAGTCTTGCCCCCACGGAGTTCAAAGATGGCGGCGGCCCCCACGAAATTACTGAAGATCAAGGTTTCCATGGATTCAGGATTCCAGAATTTACCGGAACTCATGGTATCCACCAAATTCATCTGAGGAACGATGGTGCCAACGGAACTTTCGCAAAGAAGCTTTTCATATTCTTCAACGGGAAGCGGTTTGGAATAAAGGTAGCCCTGAATGTAATCGCATCCAACACTCCTTAAGAAATCAGCCTGTTCAATCGTTTCGACACCTTCGGCAATCACCGGAAGCTTAAGCCACTTGGCCATGCGAACCACGGAAGTCAAGATGGTGCCACCGCGGTCGTTTCCGATGGTGCCTGCGATAAACTTCAGATCTAACTTAAGAACATCGAACTCAATATCCTTAAGCACGTTCAAGGAGGAATAGCCACTGCCGAAGTCATCCATTTCAACAGTGTAGCCCAGACTATGAAGTTTCTTGATGGAATCAATTACAATCTGGGCACCCGCCACGGCGGCTGTTTCGGTAAGCTCAACGTGAATCAATTTGGTGGGAATCTCATACTTCTGACGAAGAATTTCCAGACGGTCAATATAATCCTCGCACAGAATATCATTACGGGACATATTCACGGAAATACGCACCAGGGACTTGTTGGAATCAATGCAGGCACGGAGGAACTCGCAGACACATTCAAACACGTACAAGTCTAGTGTAGGGATCACGCCCATCTCCTCGAGAGCCGGAATAAAATCCGCCGGCGAGATAAAGCCATGCTTGGGAGAAATCCAACGGACAAGAGCTTCCGCGCCAATCAGAGCTCCAGTAGAGTGGTTGTACTGCGGTTGCAAATACACCGAAAACTCGCGATTTGTTAGCGCTTCTTCAAACGATTCTGCTATCTGCTGGAAATTTACCATAAAACACCCATCTATATTCATTTCTAAACTATACTATTCCGCAACAAATGCAATACTGAAAAAACACCCAGCCCCCTCTTTTTAAGCAAAATCACAAATAAAGCGCACTTTTCCTTATTCCAATCTGGAACACCCTTCCAGAATTACACACAACATAAAAAAAGACGCCCTTTTCAGGACGCCTCTTGAATTGAACCGCTAAGTAGAACCTAGCGAGACAAAGAAAGGGCATCCCCTTGAGGAAATGCCCTTTCAAACTTTTGCCTTTCTACTCGCGTTGGATAATCGAGAGTAGCGAGGCCGCAGACCCCGAAGCCGTACATCTAGTACGGCGAGTGGGTCGAGAACGAAGCTAATCGAAGATTAGACAACGCGAGTCATGCCGGACATGCGGGCACGGAGCCATGCACCGATTTCTTCAACCGGGTGCTTACGGATGCTAGCATTGACCTTGATGAGTTCTTCGTTATCAACAGCGGTGGACTTGCCTTCGCCGAAGATAGCGCCGATATCTTCCTTAGTGACTTCCTTAGCCATGAAGTCCTTCAGCAGAGGCACGCACTTGTTAGCGAACAGGTAGCAGCCGTATTCTGCGGTGTCGGAGATAACGCGGTTCATTTCGAACAGCTTCTTACGAGCGATGAGGTTTGCAATGAGCGGAGTTTCGTGGAGAGATTCGTAGTATGCGCTCATGGGCTTGATGCCGACGGAGCACATGGTTTCGAATGCCAGTTCCACACCGGCCTTGATCATAGCGACCATGAGGACGCCGCGGTCGAAGTATTCCTGTTCGGAGATAGCCTTATCGGTAGCTGCAACCTTTTCGAATTCCAGTTCGCCAGTTTCTGCGCGCCAGGTCAGGAGGTCGTGGTCCTTGTTTTCCCAGTCGATCATCATGGTAGAAGAGAACTTACCGGAGATGATGTTGTCCTGGTGTTCCTGGTACAGAGAACGCATGATGACCTTCATCTTGTCAGCCAGTTCGTTTGCACGAATCTTAGCCGGGTTGGAGAGACGGTCCATCATATTGGTGATACCACCGTGCTTCAGAGCTTCGGAAATGGTTTCCCAACCGTACTGGAGGAGCTTGGTGACATAAGCGGGTTCCATGCCGAATTCCTTGACCATCTTGTCGTAGCAAAGGATGGTGCCGGTCTGGAGCATACCGCAGAGGATGGTCTGTTCGCCCATAAGGTCAGACTTCACTTCTGCAACGAAAGAGCTTTCGAGAACGCCCGGACGGTCAGCGTGGAGACCAGCGGCGTAAGCCTTAGCATAGTCCCAACCCTTGCCTTCGGGGTCGTTTTCGGGGTGGACAGCGATCAAGCAGGGCATACCGAAACCGCGAACGTATTCAGAACGGACTTCGGAACCCGGACCCTTGGGAGCCACCATGATAACGGTAATGTCTTCACGGATCTGCTGGCCTTCTTCAACGATGTTGAAGCCATGGCTGTAGGAGAGAGCTGCGCCCTTCTTCATGAGCTTCATGACAGCGGGGATCACGTTGTGGTGCTGCTTATCCGGTGTGAGGTTGCAAACCAGGTCAGCAGTGGGGATCATTTCTTCGTAGGTACCGACAGCAAAGCCGTTTTCGGTAGCGTTCTTCCAGGACTGACGCTTTTCAGCGATTGCTTCCGGACGGAGGGTGTAGGAAACATCCAGACCGCTATCACGCAGGTCGAGACCCTGATGGAGACCCTGAGCGCCGCAACCGACGAACACGATCTTCTTGCCCTTGAGGGCTTCTACACCGCGAGAAAATTCAGAAGAGTCCATGAAACGGCAGTGGCCGATTTCTTCCAGCTGACGACGCAGAGGAATGGAATTGAAGTAATTGATACCCATGATTATTTAACCTCTTTAGAGTAGTAATTAAAGTTTTCGGGTGAAATATACAATTTTTTCGATGAGGTTTCTATAGGCCTGAACCAGTGCATCGTGATTTTCCTGCACTTCGCCAAGTTTATCGGCAGCAGCGGCATGTTCCTGGGCTTCCGCCATTTTGGCAAGCTGTTCTGCGCCGATGGTTCTGGAGCTGCTCTTCAGGGCATGAACCACAATGCGATAATTCTTGCAGTCTTCTGCTTCCAGGAATTTCTGCAGGTCCGCAGTGGGATCGCCCTTCTGGTATTCCTCCACCATTTCCTGGTAGAATTCCTCACTTTCGGCACAGTAGGTAAGACCCTGCTTTATATCCAGTTCAGGGATTTTTTTCATGGCCTCCATAAAGTTCTGAGGAACATCTTCCACCGCAGGAGTAGCAGCCCCCGCCTTACGAACCATATGATGAGGCAGGTATTTCAGGATCATGGCATGGAGAGCCTTTTCACCAACCGGCTTGGAAAGATAGTCCGTAAAGCCGTGCTTCAGGTAATCTTCCTTAGCCCCTAGAATGGCGTTAGCGGACAGCATGATGACAGGAGTTCCATTACAGAGGCTGTCATCCATCTGCTGCATGGCGGCAAAGGTTTCAATGCCATCCATATCCGGCATCATGTGATCCATCAGGATGATGTCATAGCGGGTCTTTGTCACCTTGGTCAAAGCTTCCTTACCACTGGTAGCCGTATCCAGCTGGATTTGCGTATCCTTCAGGAGGCCTTCGACCACACGGAGATTCATCTTTACATCGTCCACCACCAGGACACGAGCGTTCGGAGCGGTATAGCCTCCCACCTCATTTTGAGTCTTGGCGAAAGCCATCTTGTGGCGAATGGCGAAGTCGCCCATGGCAGTTGCATTTTCCACCGTCTGGGGAATTCTCACGGTAAAGATAGAGCCCCTACCGTATTCACTTTCAACGATGATTTCGCCACCCATCATTTCAACCAGACGCTTGGTAATATTCAAGCCCAGGCCGGTACCTTCAATGGCGCGGTTTTTACGTTCATTCACGCGTTCGAACTTTTCGAACAACTTATCCAGATTTTCCTTCTGGATACCCTGCCCCGTATCGGCCACACGAATGACCAGAACCACTTGAGAGCCTTCTGCCAATTCGCCAGACTTCTCAAAATCCACAATCAAGGTGACCTTTCCCTTGGCGGTATACTTCACCGCATTGGAGAGAAGGTTGTTTCCAATCTGACGAATTCGAATTTCATCACCAAACAGAACCGACGGCAAGTTGGGGTTCACGCGAAGTTCCAAATCCAAAGCCTTCTCATTGGCTCTATCGTGAACCATGTTGTAGCAGTCGTTCAGTACCGAGAACATTTCATAACGCACCGGCAGAATTTCCATCTTGCCGGATTCGATCTTGGAAATATCCAGCACATCGTTCACAATGGAAAGAAGGGTGTGTCCAGCACTGTCAATATTCTGGGCACATTCTCTCATGGACTCGTCCGTCACCTTTTTCAAGAGCATGGCGTTCATGCCCAGAATGCCGTTAATAGGCGTACGGATTTCATGACTCATGTTTGCCAAGAACTGAGACTTAGCATCACTGGACGACAAGGCCTTGATTCGGTTTCGATAGCTGGATGTACAGAAATACAGAAGCAAGGCGAAAAGAATCAGGGAAATCAAGATATTGCGGTAAAGAATCAACTGAACGTTACGGAACAGTTCACTTTCGTTCACGATCGTCACCACATACCAGTCATCCTTCACGATGGAGAAGAACACCATGCAGAGATTAGGCAAGTCCTTTTCTGTAAATTCATGCGCAAAAAGCGGATTTTCCCATCTCCTTCTCGGTTAAGTAAGCTTTATCTTCCATCCATTCATC
>NZ_FRBE01000019.1 GCF_900142535.1 Fibrobacter sp. UWEL | reverse complement strand
TCCGGGTCAGCAGTCAAGGCACGGCCAGTCTTACCGCCATCCATACTGATCATGGGAACTGAAGACATCCAGTCTTCGTAGTCCGGCGGAATCATGATATAAAGATACTTGGCGTCAGGAGGATTGGGACCAAAGGCAGTCTTAGTCGGTTCGGTAGGATCCGGGTAAATGTAAAGAGTACCCGTAGCCAAGTCTGCGCAGGTAAATGCATCAGTATTCAAGCTACCGTTGTTACCGATATCGTAATTGACACGGTCAATCCACTGTGCCGGATAGTGTGTACCAGCACTGTTGACGCGGAAAGTTTCGCCCTGACCGACAGTGGCGGCCTTGGCTTCGTACCAACCGGAAGTACCGATAGACAGTTCGGGGAACATGCCGCCAGCTTCCAGGGTCACCATATCCCAGGAAGAGGGAGCCTTAATATAAATGGTGCCTTCACACTGCAGAGCAAATGCACTCTGTACTCCAGTGAAGAGCATACCAATACCCAAAACCCATTTTAGCAAGGTATTCTTCATATTTTTCATAATCTTAGTATCCATCGATGGTTTCCTTCCAACAAAGGCATAACAGAAAGACCGGCCTTTCTGAAACGCCACACCGGCTTGAAATTTATTCTTTTCTAGCCGGAAATGCCACTCATTTTTTCCAAAATAGGAAAAAAAAAGGTTTGTTATGTATACAAAAAGTGGATATGCAGGTATAAGTGGCATAAATCACACAAAACTACACATCATTGAGTTTACGTTTATTTACAAACAGGGACAAAAAGTCATAACTTGCGCCTAACGGGCATTGATGAGGCAAAAAAATTGTAGTTTTAGCACGAAGTTAAAATCACTTTTTCAGGGGTTTTCATGCCGGATTTTGAAATTCAACCACAGCTCATTGTACTATACCCCCAGAAAATGTTCAAGCAGTTCCCCCTGATCAAGGGAACTCTTGTGCTTGGACGTGGACAGGATGCGGATATCCGTCTGGAAGACGATCTGGTAAGCCGCAGGCATTGCGAAATATCCTTTGACGGAACCAATGTCACCGTAACGGACTTAGGAAGTACCAACGGCACGTTCGTTGACGGATGCCAGGTGAGCGCCAGTCTCCTAAATGAAGAAAACCGCCTGCAGGTGGGCTGCATGGTCCTGAAGGTGGAATTTGAGTCCCACCAGGGGCTCTTCGACTTGATGGTCTACGAGGAATCCACCAAGGACCCCCTGACAGGAGTCATGAACTTCAAGACCTTCGACAACCGAAGCTTTGGAGAAATCACCCTGGCAAGATTGAACGACCAGCCCCTTCACGTAGCAACCATCAAACTGACTAATTATAAGGATCTTCAGAATACTTACGGTCAGCAATGCGGGGACATGGTTCTAAAGGAAGTGGGTCGTATCCTGAAGGACGAAAATCGGGATCACGATCTGCTGGCAAGGCTCAACGAGGACACTTTTGTCCTGCTGGTGACATCCATTTCCGCAGATGATGCCGAGAAACTTTTGGCAAAAACCTGCGAAGCCATCAGCAAGCATCACTTTTCCTGGAAAGACAGCCTGATTTCCGCCCCCCTGCAGTTAAAAATCTGCAGCAAGCAGGGCAAGGAAGTTGGAACCCTCCAGGAAATGCTAGTCCATTGCCTATAATTTAAGAATTTGAGCATTTTAAGCCCCCTTTCCTTAAGGGGGCCGTTTTTCTATCTTTGGCGCCGAAATGAGCGAAATTCATAACGAAAAGCTGAAATCTTTCGGAACCGCAAGCATCCCCAAGCTGGTGCTCCAGTTTTCCGTACCTGCCATTATCAGCATGGTGGTCAATGCACTATATAATATAGTGGATCGTTTTTTCGTGGGACAGGGAGTGGGGTCCCTGGGCATTGCAGGCATCACCCTCTGCTTCCCCATCGCCCTCTTTATCATGGCCATGTCCATGATTGTAGGTGTCGGCGGTAACACCCTGTTTTCTATCCGTCTGGGCGAAAAGAAGTACCAGCAGGCGGCCATCATCCTGAACAACTCTTTTGTGCTCTTGATCTTGATGGCCATCGGGGCATTTGCCTTTGGCGAAATTTTCATGGAACCTCTGCTGCGCCTGTTTGGCGCCAGCGACCAGACCTTGCCGGTTGCCACCAGCTACATGCGCATTATCCTACTGGGAGCAGTTTTCCAGACGGTGGCTCCGGGCATGAACCACTTTATCCGCTCCATGGGACATCCCAAGACAGCCATGTTCCGCGAAATCATTGGCGCATGCACCAACGTGATTTTGGACTATGTATTCATTATGCTACTGCACTGGGGTATTGAAGGAGCTGCCTGGGCAACCATTTGTTCCCAGCTGGTCAGCAGCATCCTGATTACCCAATTCTTCCTGAAGAAGTCTACGCCGGTAAAGATCAGCCGTCGCTACATGAAGTTGCGCCTCCCCTACGTCCGCAAGATTTATATCCTAGGTTTGCCTCCTTCCGTAATGCAGATCTGCAACAGCCTGATGAATGCCATCCTAGCATGGAGCTTGACCACCTACGGAAACAAGAGCCTGGAATCTACCGCCACCATGAGCGGCGGCGATATGGCCATTTCCGCCTTCGGCATTCTGAACAGTATCGTTTCCATTATCGTGCTGCCTTTGCTGGGTTTCGTCAACGGGACACAGCCTATTGTGGGATACAACTACGGTGCGAAACTGTATGAACGAGTGAAGAGCGTGGTGAAGTTCGCCTACCTGTATTCCATGATTTTCATGGTACTGGCATGGGCTCTAGTCCAGTGGCAGGCAGAAGCCTTCGTGGCACCCTTTGCACCTGGGGACTTGACCATGCAGGCGGTGGCCGCCAAGGCCATGAGATATTTTACCTGCTGTATTTTTATGGTGCCCTGCGGCATGATTGCGGGAAGTTTCTTCCAGGGAACCGGCAAGGCAGGGAAGTCCATGTTCCTGAACGCCTGCCGTCAGTTGATTCTGTTTATTCCTTTCCTACTAATTCTGCCCCCCTTCCTTGGACTGAAGGGCGTGTTCTTCGCACAGCCTGTAGCTGATGTGGGAACAGCCTTTATCGGCTTGTACATGCTACGCAGGGAATGGAAACATATGATATAGTATTTGAGGAGGCGCTTTAGCGCCCCTCAAACTAAAAAGGACGCGCTGAGCAAGCTCTATGGCTTGTAAAGGCACGTCCTTTTTGGGGGAATCTAAGGGGGGCGAGAGCCCCCCCTTACATCATTATATATTAGAAGATCTTCTTCACGTCGGTGAGTTCGCCACCTTTTTCGTGGAAGAGGATGAGAGAGCCACCTTCCATCTTCTTGAAGACAGCGGTCATCTTCTGGATGGCGGGAGCTTCTTCGAAACCGATTTCATTAGCGGCGGATTCACCGATAATGAGGCCAACCTGAACCATGCTGGGAGCTACGCGGCGGAGGTATGCCAGAAGCTCGTCGTCACTGTTGATGATGTTGGTGGCGGTGGGTTTCTGGAAGTCAGAGGGGTCGCGAGTACTGACCAGCAGGGGGTACATTTCGTCGGAGACCATCTGCTTGGCGTTGAGGTAAAGGGTATTGCCCACGAAAAGGCTAATAGAATCGTTGAGGACCTGGCGAACTTCAACTACCACATCACACTGGGAGGACATTTCCTGCATTTCCAGCTTGGAAGCGCCACAGGCCATAAAAGTGAGGGAAATTGCGGCTGCGAGGGCTGCGATCATTTTCTTCATAATAACTCCATTGTTTTCCTAACGCTGAAAATATAAAAATTTCGCTAAAAAAAGCGATTACAAAAGTTCTTTTACTTTTCAAGAATTCCCAGGGCGTTTTCCACCAGGTCGGGAGCCAGTCCGAAGATGCGGCTGAGGGTTTCTACCCGTTTAGACGGGTCGATTCGTTCCATCTTGGACCCGCTGGAGTCGCGAACGACCAGATTTCCCTTCTGGTAGTAGTACTGGATGCCTTTTTCCCGGTCCAGACGGTTGAGAACGGGGTAATTCATCATCTCGCGGTAGAAACTTTCGTTCCAATGCTGCTTGAATTCCTCTACAGACACGCCTTCCACCGGATAGTCAAAACGCAACTTCATGGGGGCGGAAAGATTTCCGGATGTCTGAAGGGCTCCCCCAGTCCAGAGTTCCATAGATTCCATGTTGGGTCGATCCAGACGGACGCAGTTAGGTACCAGCGGGAAAAGTGCAGTGCCCGGGCCAAAGGGAGGAGGCAAAGGCATAGGAAGGGGTTCAAAAATCAAGTAACCCGGATCAAAAAGGTATTCCTGAGCGCCACCTATTTCCGGAGTTTCGTCGGGAAGAATGAGAGCGCAGTGGATGTTTCGCTCCTTGCGCTTGTGTCCCATTACAAGACGAGGGCGCAAGCCCATATCCCGCAGGGTCTGGTAAAGGTACCAGGTCATGCTGAAACAGGTTCCGCCACCCATCCAGGCATCCACATCGTTCTGAAAACTATCATCCAGTTTCTGAGCTGCGGAAGAACTGCCCGTCTTATTCAGGCGGATAATCTTGGTCAGGTTTTCGTAGGTTACCTTGGAGAGCTTATCGCAGAGCTCGTTGATCTTTTCCCATTGCTCTTTCTGCATGTGGTAAATTTATAAAAGTCCATCCACCAACAGGACGGTCACGCAGGCCACCACGGCAACAACCACGAGACCACGACCCAGTAAGGAGGCGATCACGGCGGTCACCAGCGCAAGAATTCCGGAAAGGCGGGATTCCGTTGCGTAGAAAATGGCAGGCACCGTCATGGCGGCAAGCACCGTGTAGGGAATGTATGCCAGGAAAGATTTCCAGAAGGGGCTAGTCAGTTCCTTTTTCAGGAGGATAAAGGGCACCGCGCGGAGCAAGTACGTAACACCGGTCATTACCGCCAGAAACTGAATGTAGGTCTTAAAGTCAATCATTTCGCATCCTTCAGGGGGAACAGGGCGGCGCAAATCAGGGAGGCCACTACGGCGCAAATGATAATGGCAAAGCCTGAGCTCACTTCCTTAAGGACGGGTGCGTAGAAGAACGCAAAGCTTAAGGCAATAGCGATCAGGACTGCAATCAAGGTGGGGCGACTGGACTTCATGGGAGGCACCACGATGGCGACAAACATTCCATAGAGAGCAACACCCAGGGCGTTCACTACCATATCCGGCAGAATCTGTCCGCAGACAGCGCCTGTGAGCGTACCACCGCTCCAGCCAACATAGGGCAAGGTCATGAGGCCAAGGAAATAAATGGGATTCACCTTTTCCTTCTGGGCCATGGACACGGCGTAGATTTCGTCGGTAATGCCAGTGGCGAGAAGCAGACGCTTGGGAGTATTGAAGCTGGAGGTCACCTTCTGGGAAAGGGAAATGGCCATGAGGGAATAGCGGAGGTTAATGAAGAAGCTGGCGATGGCCAGTTCAATCAAGGTTCCTGTGGCACTGGACATGATCTTGAGGCCAGCGAACTGGCCTGCAGAAGTCACGTTGGTCATGGAAATAAAGGTGGCCAACAACCAGGAGTTGAGAGCGGCGCCGGCGTTAATGCCAAAGGCAAAGGAAACAGCAAAGTAGCCGATCCCGATGGGCAAGCCGTCTTTTACACCCTTTGAAAAAGTCATGGGCCAAATATAGAAATAATTTATAGGGAACGACTATAATAGCCAGCAAGTAAAAACGTCCCGCCAAAGCGAGACGTTTTCAAAAGCTTGAATTTTTCTGAACTTGTATAAGGTTCAATAAGGTTCGTCGCGGCTACTTGATGGCGATGCGAGCGGTCTTGACAAGGCTTCCGCTCATGACGCGAACCAGATAGCTACCCTTATTCAGATGGTCCAGGCTCTGAACGTAGGATCCAGAAACTCGTTCCATACGAGATTCGATGGCGTTGCCCATAAGATCGAAGATCTGAATCTTGACGGAAGCGTTGTTGGCAGCTACGGTCAAAGTGTTACCGGAGAAGCCCAGATTTACCGCGGGGCGACTGTAGGCAACATTCAGCGGGCCCTCCATCTCGGAACTGCTGGAAGCGGCAGGTACTTCGCTGCTGCTGGAGACAACAGGTTGTGCGCTGGAGGAGGATTCTACGGGAGCAACGCTGGAAGAAGACGCCACAGGCTGTGCGCTAGAAGAAGACTTCGGCAGCACATGGAGGGTGAAGTAAATTTCTTCGCCGTTCACCTTCAGCTTTTCGGAGTAATCCCCTTCCTTACCCCAGCTGAGGAGCGTTCCGGAAATAGTGACAGTGTTGTCCACCTGCTTGCCATCCGTTACATTCTCCGGGAATTCCAGGAAGGTGATGGTCCAGGACTTGCGGGAATATGTATTGACGCCTGTAATCACCACAGGTTCAATAGTGCCGCCTCTGACAACGGACTGCTCCATATTGCCTGTAATGACGTAAGGAGCGGCGCTGCTACTAGACGGGGTAATGCTGGAACTTGAAGGAGTAATAGAGCTGCTGGAGACAACAGGCGTTACACTAGAGCTGGAAACCACGGGCTGGACGCTGGAGCTTGACGGCGGCGGAACTACGCTACTACTAGAAACTGCAGGAGCGACGGAGCTGCTGGAGACAACCGGTGCAATGCTAGAGGAAGAAACTACAGGCTGGACACTGCTGCTAGAAATTGCGGGTTGAACGCTGCTGCTGGAAACTACAGGAGTGGCGGAGCTACTAGATACAACCGGTATAACGCTGGAGGAACTGAGCACCACGGGAGCAATACTACTGCTGGAAACTGCAGGAGCAATGGAACTGCTGGATACAACAGGCATAACGCTAGAGGAAGAGACTGCAGGTACTACGCTAGAGCTGGAGACCACGGGCTGGACGCTGGAGCTTGACGGCGGCAGAGCGATGCTGCTACTAGACACAACAGGCATAATGCTGGAGGAAGAAACTACAGGTACTACGCTAGAGGAGGATACCACAGGCTGAACGCTGCTACTGGAGACCGCAGGAGCGACGGAGCTACTGGAGACAACCGGCGTTACACTAGAGCTGGAGACCACGGGCTGAACGCTGGAGGAACTGAGCACCACAGGAGCCACACTAGAGGAACTTACAACTACAGGGATGCTGCTAGAAGAGGCCCCTTCAGCAGGCTCAGGGACCTTGGAACTAGAAGAAGCAACACTGGAGCTAGAGGAAATCTTAACAGACCAGCCACTGCAACGAACATCGTCAATGTAGAGGTAGTTCAAGAACGGATTTTCACCCTTGATTTCCCAGGTAAACTTACTGATGCGACTCTTGGAAAGATCAACAGGATCTGGCCAGGCTTCCTGATTAAGTTCATTCCAAGAAATGCTTGCAGTAGTCCAGCTGGCAGCAGCAGAAACGGATGTCTGATGATAACCATAATCCTTTACAGCAGTGTCTTCTGCCTTGAAGTTATGGGCAGCACCCTTATACTTATAGCTAATGGTACTGCACTTGGATAGATCATAGGCAGAACCATTTGAATTCAATTTTACACCTAGAGCCACATAGGGGTCATATTCGTAGGATCCTTGATTCAGCTTCACATTGGTAAGGCCCGCCACATACTTGGAGGTGTTACCTGTAGAAGAAGCGGTGAGCACAACCTTATAACCACCCTTAGTTGCCACATTACTAAATGTCGAGGCAGCTCCTTCACCGTTATCATTGTAGGCATACCATTCACCACCGGTATATGCCAGGGAGTCGCCATCTTCAAAGTCGTCAATGTAATCGGTATAGCCGGCAGGCAAAACAACACTGGAGGAACTAGCTGCGGAACTACTGGAAGCAGGGCTCGTAGAGCCATCGCAAGCAGTATAACTGGTAGGCAGATTTGCAAAAATGTTGGTATTCACCCACTTGCCGCTTTCAGAATAATTCCATGCAGAACCACTGAAATAAGATGCGCCTTCGTTCTTGGTGTTCACAGACCAGTTTGCACCGGAAAGTTTATGCAGATTCATCCAGGAAAGCCAACCACTGCTAGATTTGCTAACGGAACCGCCGCCATCAGCATTCACAGTACCCCATTCAGTAACGAACACAGAAAGGCCAGAATTCATCGCAGAAACAGCATGGGATCCTTCACTACCGGTAGAATGGGAACCTGCATAGAAATGGAAGGTATAGGCAACGTTTTTATCATTGATAGGAGAAGAAACAGCATCGTTAGGGTACTGGTCCCAGGAACGGTTACCTACAACCACCAGGTTATCCGAATACTTACGGATGATTTTCAGCATATCCTCGGCATAGCTCTTGATGGATGTCCAAGAAACACCTTCCAAAGGTTCATTGAACACTTCGAAAATAACGTTATCGTACTTTCCCCACTTGCTAGCCATGTCTTCAAAGAAAGTAGCTGCAGTGGCCTTACTGTTGATTGCGTTGTGGGAATGATAATCGATAATCACATAAATGTCGTTATCAATAGCAGCCTGGACAACCGAGTTCATCATATTCTGATGATAGGACGTTTTCGAGGAGTAGTTGCCTTTACCATTACCCCAGTCTTCATCGACGCCCATAGGGGCACGAATCACCTGGATGTTCTGTTTTGCCACCAAGGAATTCACAGTACTTGCATTCCAGAACTGTTCGCCCTCATTATTTCCTGCTATGCTCCAGAACAAGCTCATCCCTTGCACCTGGACTTCGTTACCTGTGGTAACACCCTTACAGGAACCATAAATCTGGCCCTTTCCGCTAGTATTCTTTCCAGCCTGAAGCTGACCATACTGACTTACGGGACCAACACGATTTGCTGCGAAAGCAGAGGCAAGTAAACCCGCTGCCAAAATACCTAACCCTAGAACTTTGTTCATCCATGTCTCCTGTAGAGGCAAATTTTATCGGGTCAATGATAGCTTTTTATCCAGGAAAATCCTATCTCACAAAAAACTTACATTCGAGGGTTGTGATGTAGATAACAAAAAGGACGCCCACCATTTCTGATGGACGCCACTTTCCGCTATTTTAGTTTCGTTTTCGATTACTTCAAGGTAATACGCTTCATCATATTCGCTGAACCAGCGTGGACGCAAACGATATAGCTACCGGTAGAAAGATTTGCCAGGGAAACTTCACCCCGAGTATTCTTCAAGTTCATTACCGGACGGCCCTGCATATCGAACACCACCACATTCATCTGATTTGCACCAGCAATCTGGAGGGTGCGACCATTCACCGCCATACTCAAGGGAGATGCAACAGTCTTGCGGCCCACAGCAAGAGTACCTTCGGCGACAACGGTCAACTTGATGGTCACAGTCTTACCGTTGACAGTCAAGGTTTCTTCCAGAGATCCTTCCTGCAGATAATCCGGGACGGTTCCGCTAATGGTTACGGTGCCATTGGAAGCCTGCTGAGGAATATTCAGGAAGTGGAGGTTATAGGTATTGCGACTGAAGGAGGTTACGCCAGTGATGGTGATCGTAGCGAAGGAACCGCCCTTTGCAACCGTCTGAGTCAAGCTTCCGGTAATCTTTGCTTCGCTTGCAACAACTGCGGAACTAGATGCAGGCTGTGCGACGCTGCTGGAACTCTGGATTACACTGCTAGAAGATGCAACGCTGGAGCTAGACTTCGCAGAAGAACTGGAAGACCCTTCGGCAGGCTCAGGGGCCTTGGAGCTGGAAGATTTTGCAGAGCTGCTAGACGCAACAGAAGAGGAGGACTTTGCAGAGCTAGAACTTGCAGGTGTAGCAACAGCGGGCTTAATGGCAAGGCCATCGCAACGAACATCGTCAACGTAGAGATAGTCGGGAGAAGGCTGAGTTCCCTTCTGGTCGCCCTTCACTTCCCAAGTGAACTTGGCGATGCGCTTCTGAGAAAGAACCACTTCGTCTTCGGTCCAAGTGGGCTGCAGGAGCATATCCCAGGAAACATTCACCTGAGTCCAGGATGTAGAAGCAGACTTCTTGATGTAATGGTATGCATAATCCTTCACCGCAGTATCTTCAGCCTTGAAATTATGGGCAGCGCCCTTATACTTGTAGCTGATCGTCTTACAGCTGGAAAGATCGTAGGCAGAGTCATCAGCGTTCAGCTTTACGCCCATAGCCACATAGGGGTCATATTCGTAATCACCCTGATCCAGCTTGATGCCAGTCAGAGCGCCCATATACTTGCTGCCATTATCGCTGGTAACAACAACCTGGTAACCCGTGGAGTTGCCCTTCTTATCCGTAGTAGTCTTATTGGTGATGGAGGACTTTGCGCCATCATCCTTATCGGTATAAGCATACCAGACGCCACCGGTATAAGACAGGGAATCGCCATCTTCAAAGTCATCAATGTAATCAGTATAACCTGCAGGAACTTCAATACTGGAGCTAGAAGCAGCGGAGCCTCCAATCACAGGGATTAGTTCACCAGATGAACCTGAGCAAGCCGTGTAGGAAGTAGGCAGCTTGCTGAAGACATTGGAATTTACCCACTGACCGCTTTCGGAATAGTTCCAGGCGGATCCGTTGAAATAGGAAGCCGTTTCACCCTTAGCGGAAACAGACCAGTTTGCACCGGAAAGCTTATGCTGGTTCATCCAGGAAAGCCAGGTTTCATTATAGCTGGTGGTAAAGCCACCATTGCCGCTGGGAGCAGAAGTACCCCATTCCGTAACGAACACGGAAAGGCCACCGTTCATTGCCTGAACCGCATTGGCACCTTCCTTGGAGGTTGTATGGCGATAGGGGTCTTCGCCAGCGTAGAAGTGGAACGTATAGGCAACGTTCTTGTCGTTAATGGGATTGTCGAGAGCTTCGTTAGGATACTGGTCCCAGGCGCGAGTACCCACCACAATCAGGTTGTCGGAATAGGTACGGATAACGCTAATCACCTGATCCGCATAGGTCTTGATGGAAGACCAGCTGGTACCTTCAAGAGGTTCATTATAAATTTCGAAAATCACGTTATCGTACTTACCATACTTTTCAGCCATGGTCTTGAAGAACGTCTTTGCGTTTTCTACACCTTCGTGAGCATGGTGAGAATGGTAGTCGATGATGACATAAATGTCGTTATCGATAGCGGCCTGGACCACATTGTTCATGAGGCCCTGGTGATAATTCGTCTTGGTGAAGTAGTTACCTTCGCTCCAGTCTTCGTCCACGCCCATGGGGGCACGAATAATCTGGATATTCTGCTTCTGGACGAGACCATCTACGATATCCTTGGTCCAGTACTGACCACCATCAGCCTCGGAAATGGACCAGAAAAGGCTCATCCCCTGAACCTGGACTTCATTACCAGAAGTAACACCCTTACAGGCGCCGTAAATCTGGCCCTTACCGTTTGCGTTTTTACCAGCCTGAAGCTGACCGTACTGGCTCACAGGACCTACGCGGCCGAAAGCCATAGAAGAAAGGGCAAGAATTGCCATTCCTAATCCAAACATCTTCTTCATAAACAATTCCTCTTGTTTAATCCAATCGTTTCATCCACCAAAAAAGAATTTATATCCGAGCAACAAGAGCAACACCACCCGCAAAGTGAAAATCGTACACAACTGTGCCCACTGTGCTACAATTTCCAAGCCCAAAAGAAACAAAAGACCCCGCTTTCAAACCAAGCGAGGATCCAAAACAAGAGCAAGAAGAAGAAAGACGTCGGGGGAAAAGGGTCCAGGGGAAGGGGGGACGCTTCCCCCTTCCCCTGAATACAAGAAAGCCCCGCTTTTTTTAGCGAGGCGTTCTAAAGGGATTTCTTGTATTCCCTTAATTAGTTCTCATTATTACGCATTTCGGTCTGTTCGCGGTCCATGGTGTGCTGGAGGTATTCCTTGAAGTCACGATCGATGTTCACGCCATCGAAGTCGACATCATCGTTTTCCAACACGAACACTGCAGACGGGTTATCCAGCCAGCCCACGATGTCCTGGTCGTCCAAGGTCATGGACTTATCGCCAGCCTTCTGAGCAACGTATTCAATCTTAGACTTAGGAACCCAACCCTGACCGCAAGAACCCTTAACGAGCACGTCGGTATCAGCTTCCTTAATAATGGTCATTTCATCATTAAAGCCTGCGGTGCAGACTACAGAGGAACCGCCTTTTTCCTTGGTCAGTTCAACGTCGCCGAGCTTGGACTTAACCTTATTTGCAGCAAAGGACATGCTTACCAGCACAGCGAGAGCAATAAAGAGCACCTTTTTCATATCAATCCTCAGAAACAGGGTAAAATTTCAAAATGCAATAGGAATATACCTTTTATTTTTGCTTTTCGTCAAATTTTCTTTTAAATTTTTGCTCTATGAAGAAGATTTTACTTGTTTTAGCGCTTATTTTGGCCCTGGCAGCGGGTGCTTTCCTGTTTTACGTACAGCCAAACATGGACAAAACCTCCAATAACCAGGAAATTGTCCTCATTCAGGTCCCCAAAGGCAGCTCCCCCACCAAGGTTTTTCACATCCTCAAGGATAACGGAATTTGGGACGACGAACTGGCCTATAAGCTTATCAGCCGCAAGCTTAAACCGGCTCTGAAGGCTGGTTGGTTCGAAATCCCCCCGGAACAAACTCTTCCTCAGGTTTTCGCCATCATTGAAAGCGGCAAGAACGCCGTGAGAAAGGCAACCATCCCCGAAGGTCGAGCCTCCTGGGAAATGCCCGCCTACCTGAAGAAGGCATTCCCCAAGCTGGACGAGAACCGCTGGAACGCCCTGGTCCAGGACAGCAAGTTCGCCAAGTCCTTGGGTCTTGAAGCCAACACTCTGGAAGGCTACCTCCTTCCCGACACCTACCCCTTCCCCATCGACGCTACGGAAGAAACCATCCTGAAGCAGATGGTGGCAGCCAACCTGAAGCTCCGTGATGAGCTCAAGGAAAAGTCCAACGGCTCCATGTGGTCCACCCTAGGCAGTTGGCATAAAGTGCTGACACTTGCCAGCGTGGTGGAAGAAGAAACCGGCATTCCCTCTGAACGCCCTCTCATCGCAGGAGTGTTCCACAACCGTCTGCGCATCGGCATGCCTCTAGGCGCCGACCCCACGGTCAGGTTCATCTTCAAGAATTTGACAGGCCCTATCTACAAGAGCCAGTTGAACAGCGACAGCCCTTACAACACCCGCAAGTTCAAGGGCCTGATGCCCGGTCCCATTTCCAATCCTGGACGTAAGGCCATTGAAGCAGCACTTTACCCCGCTACTACGGACGCCCTGTATTTTGTGGCCAAGGACGATGGATCCATGACCCACTTCTTCAGCAGCACCCTGGCTGACCACAATAAGTATAAAGACGTAGCCGCCAAGAACCGCGGAGAACGATAGGCACAAGGGGACGGCAGTCCCCTTGCATCATTTAGTACACGTTATACAGTTGTATACAAAAGCATTCTTTTTTTAGCTAGCAGGAGAAATCCTGCATTTCTAATTTTAGGGCATGCAGAAGAATGTGCAAGTTAAAGATCGTTCCCTTTTAAGCCTTTCCTGGCCTCTATTTCTTACCTTCGGTATTGCAACTTGCCAGCCCATGATGGACAGCTGGTTCCTGGCCCGTACATCAGAAACGGCAGCGGCAGGTGTGGGTGCGTTGGGTCCCATTCTTGGCGCAATCTTCATGGCCATTACTGCATTCTCACAAGCAGGTGCCAGCATTGCCTCCCAGTTCATGGGAGCTGAACGTCCCCGCCAGGCTGGCACCACCCAGACCATGGTCCTGCTGGGAAGCCTCCTTCTGGGGATTGCCATCATGTTCATCACCCTCCCGCTGTCCCATAACATCGTCAGCTGGATGGGACTTACAGGAGATGCGGCTACCTACGGTTACGAGTTCCTGTACATCGTCTCCTTCGGGTTTGCCTTCAGGTCCCTGCAGACCACCCTCACGTCCTTGATTGCTACACACGGACTGACCGTCTGGAACCTGGTGGGAAACATCATTACCATCATTTCCAACGCCATCATGAACATCATCTTCCTGAATGGCTATCTGGGATTTCCCAAGATGGGCGTCAAGGGCGTGGCCATCGCCACCATGCTCTCCTGGCTGATTTCCAGCATCGTCCTGTATATCATTCTGAAGTTCAAAATCCACCATAAAATTCGTAACACGGACTTCAAGCGTTCCCGCGTGATTCTGCCGGACTGGATCCGCATTGGTGTTCCCGCCGCAATCGAGCCGGTAAGCTTTCAGATTTTCCAGGTGGTACTGACCGCCATTATTGTGCACCTGGGTATTACCGCCATGACCGCACGTATCTTTAGCGCCAACTTCGCCATGCTTGCGGTCATCCTGAGTGTGGGACTCAGTAGCGGAAACCAGATCCTGGTGGCCCATCTGGTAGGCGCTCACGATTATGACAAGGCCAACAGAAGGCTCCATCAAAGTCTTGCAGCCGGATGTAGCAGCGGTTTTATTGTCGCACTGATTGTGGCACTATGCGGAACAAAACTCATGTCCTTCTACACACTGGACCCTGAAATCCAGCGGCTTGGGCAAATCTGTCTTTGGTGTGATGTAGTGCTGCAGCCTTTCAAGGCGGCAAACATGACGATTACGGCAGCACTCCGCGCATCCGGAGATTCCAAGTTCCCTGCAATCGTTGGTTCCACCATGATGTGGACCTGCGGCTTAGGCACCGCATTGTTCCTTGGCTTTGTATTGGACTTGGGCCTTGCTGGCATTTGGCTTGGCATGGCGGCAGACGAATTCTACCGATCCATCGTGAATTACATCCGCTGGCGCCGAGGCAACTGGAAGACCCTTGGAGTCGTCTAGAATACTAGGCTAGTGTTCTAGAATTCGTATTCTCCAACGCGAATGAAATAAGTGTATTCCTTGAAGTTCTTCAGATCCTTCAGGTTGTTCTGATCCACAATACGGTTCATGCCAGCATAGATGCTGATGGACTTATAGTTGAATCGCAGGGCCGGTTCCAGAACAAACTTGTTGGGACGCAAGGTGGCGTAGGGATTCTCATTCAAATCATGGAAATAAGCGCCAAAGATCCAAAGGCCTAGATTCTTGTTGTGGAAAGAAACGCTTCCTCGCAGAAGTGCGTATCCGTGAGAAGAGAGTTCCGGATCGTTCCACTGGCTGGACCAGGGTGTTGCATTGGCGTGAAGCATGTACACCAAATCCAGCGGGGCATAGCCAAAGGACGCGGGAACCACATAGCCGTAACCATCTTCATGATAGCGTTCAAATCCGGCAGAGGCACTTGCAGTAAACGTCACGAATGGCTTGGGAGAACCTGTATAGCGAGCATCCAGAATGAACTTCCAGTAAATAGGAATCACGTCATTCACGCCGAAGTCAAAACTGACACTCTGTAAGCCGGCAATGCCCTCCAGGGAGAATCCTTCCGTAGAGAACCACCGGTTGTCTTCGCCCCGCTTGAAGCTATAGTGGAACGCAGGAGAAACAGGATATGTCTTGATGGGATCTCTTCCATAAAGAGACGTATCCATTTCAAAAATTCTCTTGCCGAAAAGGAAATCCACCGATGCAGTCTGTTCGCGATTCAAGCGATACACCAGGGACATGGTAAAGTCGTTTCGTTCCTCGCTGTTTATCCTAACGGTAGAATCGATATCGTTATTAAAAGACTTCAGCGGGCGCAGCTTCATCAAGTCGTAGCCAAACTGAACCGCCCAATGTTTATTCCAAAGTCTGGAAATATCAAGGCGAGGGGTAAATCCGTAGGAGGAACTGCCCCAGAATCCCTTCAAGGCCAGTTGAATTTCCATCTGGTCAATGTAGTTGACGGTAGCTTCCAGATAGCCGTTAGCGCCAATGGCATTGGATCCGAAAACGCCTGCAGCAAGATCAAAGGTAGGGTGAACCGCAGTGCCCACCAGCAATTCCCCATTGGGCATCATGGAGAAACGCAAGGAGTCATAGGCAGGATTTTCCGCAACGCTGAGGGCATAATTTATGGGCGCCACAAACCCCGTATCCGATTCCGTCCAGTGAGACTGTGCAGCGGTCATCACCTCCGCAGAAACTCCGTCAAAGGAGGGCGTAAAGCGGAACCAGGGAAGTGCCGACGGGTTGTGACGTTTAGAGTAATCCACCTTACGGCCAGCCAGTCGATCCATTTCGGGAAGCTTACGTTCCAGTGCGGTAAAGCCCGCCTGGATCCAGGCATTGCGGGAAGTATCCTGAACCATATGGGCGCGAATGATTACGCCAGGTTGAGTCGAAAGAGTAGCGGCAGCCTGCTTAAACAGCACTCCCTTGCGGGCATCGCCCTTGTATTCACTACGGAGAGGTTCCGCAACCGCAATGAGGGAAACTTCATCGGCGCGGTCTTCCAGAGGGACTGCATAGTGGGGGCAAATTTCCCCTGATATTGTCCCGGCAGAATTTGCTTCATCCCACAGGGGAAGGCTATTAATGACCGTCTCCACCTTATTATCTAGGACGTTTCCGTCACAGCCTTGTACCGAGAAAGGAATCACCTGCTTACCGCGCTGGCGGTAAAGCATTTCCTGAAAGCGAAGGCGAGCGATTGAACGTTGAAGATAGACGGAGTCCATTTCCAGAGGGAGCAGATTTCGCTTGACGTGACCCGCGGAGTCCACCTGAAGGGTGAAACGCTGACGCAAGGAGGAAATTCCCTTGGGGGAAACGGCAATTGGTTGACCTTCCTTGGAGTGCATTTTCTCGAGGGAAAGATCATTCCCCACGTAAGAAACAATAGACGGATGCAACAGGAGGCGCTGGATTTCATCTACTGCGATACCGCGGCTCCAGAGGGAACCTACCCAGGCGCCCCAGGACGTACCTACAATGGAATCTACGGGGACGCCGTATTCCTCAATAGCGTACAAGACCCCGAGATAGAACCAAGGGGAACGATCACCGCCCCCAAGATACAGGACGGATTTTATATCACTGGCGGAACGAGGTGCGGATTCATTTAAGGAGGCAGAATCCGCAAGAGAATCTGCGGGAGATTCCGTCACGGATTTTACAAGTGCGTCCAGAACCGGAACGTTTGCCGGCGCCGCAGAATCGGTCACCGCAGGTGTTTCTGCAAAAGCGGGTACAGCAAGAAGGGCTGCCGCAGCAACCCTCTTTGCAAAGGAAGTTAGACTATCCCAATACCGCAGGATTGGATACATACTTACCTGCCTCATCCTTGGAGACATAGCCGGACTGTACGAGGGAAGCCAGGCAGTCATCCATCAGGAGCATTCCCTCGGATGCAGAGGCAGATATAATGGAAGGCAGAGAGAACAGTTCGCCGGCGCGAATGCGGGAGGCCACATTCTGGGAACCGAAAAGAACTTCCCAGGCAGGGATGCTGGATTCGGCACCAGGCAGAAGACGCTGCACCACCACCGCCTTCAGGACAGAGGCAAGCATATTGCGTGCAAGGTCACGTTCTTCGTCGGCCACGTCTGCAAGCAATGCTTCCAGGGCGCCCACCGTATTGCCGGCAGTAACCGTAAGCACCACAAGCGCACCAGCTTCAGCCGCTTCCAGAATCGGAATCAGCGGGAGGCCTTCAAAATCGCCCATCCAGATCAAGTCAGAACCGCTACGAAGCGTCTGAGTCAACTTGTCCGTTACACCGCCATAGGAATCCTTCAGCAGCAGGCTTTCGCCGGTCTTGATGGGAAGTTCATTCACGGAAGAAAGATTGCTCACGCGAAGAATGGCAGACTGGCAAAGTGCGGATACATAGGCAGAAGCCGTAGTCGTCTTACCGCTGCAGGCAGGACCAGCAAAAACCACAATACCGCTGTTCAACCCAAGCAGGCTATCCATAGTGGCAGGGGCGCCCAGGGAGCCAAAGTCCGGACATTCTTCCAGCAGGGGGCGGAATACGGCGGCGTTGCCAAGTGCAGTCCTATTGTAGCGGACGCGCCAACGGGAACCGCTCCAGGGGCCCGCAAGTACGGAACCGCTTTCGCCATCCATGGAACCGACAAAACTACGCAAGGTGCCGGGCTCAATAGCGGGAGCATCTGGAATGGCGCACACCTTTCCGGAAAGGCGAACTGCGGAAGCAGCACCTTCGGAAACAATCAATTCACTGGCACCCACGTTCAGGGTGTATTCCAACAAGGATTCAATTTCTGTTGCCATAAATCCTCCCTACTTTGCAGGTCGATAGGAGGCAAAGCGCCTCGAATCGCAAGAACGTTTCCAGGCTTCCATGCCATCGATATAACCAGATTCCACGCACTTCTGCAGAGAGTCATCCAGAGTGATGCCCTGATCCTTCTGGCTACTGATGGCAGCGGTAATCTGGGAGATGCCGCCACGACGGAGCAGGTTCGCCATGGGAGAAGTCATACGCACTGCTTCAACCGCAAGAACCTGACCCTGGTTCTGCACCACAGGTACCAAGTGCTGGACCACAATGCCCTTCAGCTGGTCTGCCAGAGTGTTGGCAAATGCCACGCGGTTCTTTTCGGGAACGGAGCTCATGAGCCTAGACAGCAGGGAGTGAACATTGTTACCCGAGGCCACCGCAAATACGAGAGCGCCAGAGTTTGCAGCGTTCAGAAGGGCAGAAAGTTCCTCGTAGGTTTCCACATGGTCAAATAGAATCACGTCGGCGCCAGACTGCATGGCCAGAGAAATACCTTCCAGTCCCGTATGAACATGAAGTCCAACTTCACGCTGGGCAATGGCCCCATTGGGATTCTGGAGAATTCTTTCAATAGGCTTTTCAATGGTCTGGATATAGACGTTACGATTTGCCGCAATGGTTTCTGCAAAAGCAGTCATGGTGGTCGAGCGACCGCTAGCGGCAGGACCTGCAATCAGGACCAGACCGCTGTTCAGTTCCGTAAAGCGGTTGCAGAAAGGCGGCAGATACAAATTGTCGATGGAGGTGGATTCCGTAGGGATCACACGCACGGAAATGCTGGGAGTGGTATCATCCCAAGTCACCGTCACGCGGGCGCGACCTACGCCGGGAAGACCAATGGTCTTACTGAAATTCTTACCGACAACCACCTTATAGCCGTCAGAAAATCCCTTGGCGGCTTCGTTCAGACGGTCGCTAATTCGGGACAAGTCCAGAGACTGTTCGGATGCCACAAAGAGAACGCCGGACTGACGCATCACCACCGGGCGATCCGCAAACAGATAAATGTCCGTGGCATTGAACTTGCGGGCAAACGCAATCAACTGGGAAAGATTGGTCATGGGGCGAATGGTTTCAGGCGCTTCCACGGGAGTACCTTCTCCCGTAGCAAGAGCGAAACGTCGAGGCAACTTGCCATCTTCTTCATCACTTGCTTCAGCGCTTGCGTCCACCTGGACCGTGCCCATGCTGGTAGTTTCAAGACCTGCAACCGTTTCCACTTCCACACTGGAAGTCGAAGTGGAGTCTCCATAGGGATTGTTCCCCTCGATCTGGAATGCAGGCTGTTCCGGTTCCTTGGGAGCAGCAGGTGTAGCCTTCGGAGTCGCCGCTACAGAACTGCGAGCAGGAGCTGCCGTCGGGGCAGTTGCCGCGGGAGCCGGAGCCGGTTCTGCAGGAGCAGAGGCAGCCGCCTTGGCTTCAATATTCTTGACAAACGCAAGGACCTTGGCGTAAACGCCAGCGGAAATAAGCCCCGCTTCAACAAGTACCTGACCAATATCCTTTTGTTCAGAAGCCTGAGCCCAATGAGCGTTAATCTGGTCCTCGGTAACCATCTTGTTGTGGACCAGGACCTTAGCCATATATTGGTTTCTCATAGGAAATCCCTCCTGCTAAACCACCAGCTAGCAATTGCCAGGAACACGCCCACATAGCCTAAAGCGTAGACAGTATTCCAGAACAAGTACATATCCGGCAGAGCAACGCCGTGAACCACATAGTTGGTCACGTTGTAACGGTAAAGACCCGGGAAAACCGCATGAATGACAACAGCGGCCTTTTCGAAAATAGCACTGGAAGACTGATCCATTTCGCCCATTCGTGCAGCAAAGCGGACCTGTTCCAGAAGCTGGTTGCTCAAGTGGCCAGCCATGTAGACGCCCAAGGTAAACAAGGCGCTCAGCACGGTGCTGCTAAAGCTACTGAACAGCAGGGCCACAGCAATGACAACAGCCATTTCGCAGAAAATGAGATACACAGCAGTCAGCAAACTTACTGTAGGTTCAGACCCCGTAACCCACAAGGTCGCGTAAAAGATCAAGGTCAAAAGTACCAGATGAACTGCAACCACAGCAAGCAGACCAAGGTACTTACCCACAATGAAAGTGGCTCGAGAAATAGGCTTGGACAGCAAGGTCAAAACCGTACGTCTCTGGATTTCCTTCTGCACCAGGCTAATGCCCACGAAAATGGAAATCAGGAGACCAGACAGGCTCATGATGGAAAGTGTGGTAGACTTGATCACGTAAGCGCGGTCAAAGACGGACCATTCCCCAAGGACGATGCTGAACAAGGCAAGAGCCACAGCAAAGAAGCCGATGTTGTAAAGAATCTTGTCGCGAATGGATTCGCGGAAAGTATTCAGGGCGATGATATTGATATGCTTAAGCGTCTGCACGGGCAATCTCCTCCGTCAAAATGTCTTCGAGACTGGGGCGCTTGTGCTCCATGCGTTCGATGGAAATATTCTTGTCCAGGCAATACCTGAGCAGACGATCGCGGGCGGCATCGTCCTCGCAGATACATTCCTGCGGGTGGCCGGCGGGAGTCACGCCCTGGGGCAGATCCTGCAGGAGAATTCCCTGGCGGGTACGTACGTGGTATTCCACGCCGCAAGCGTTGGTAATTTCGTCTACGGTACCTTCACGGACAATGCGACCATCCACGATCATAGCCACACGATGGCTGATGGCTTCCACATCACTCAGCAGGTGGCTGGAATAGAATACGGTCACGCCCATCTGGTTCAGTTCCTGAATGGCACTACGGACATCGCGACGACCCACCGGGTCAAGACCACTCATGGGTTCATCCAGAATCAACAGCTTGGGCTTACCGAGAATAGACTGGGCAATACCCACTCGCTGCATCATGCCCTTGGAATAGGAACGGAGACGGCGGTCAATCCAGTCCTTGTTGGCGTGAAGCAGTTCCAGAGCCCACTGGATTCGCTTGTCCAATTCTGAACCCTGAAGACCCACTAACTTACCGTAAAACTTCAACAGTTCGCGGCCTGTCAGATAATCATAGAAGTAGGGTTGTTCCGGAGAATACCCCACAAAAGTACGGCTCTTCACTTCGCGAGGGCTCACCCCGTTCAGCAGCACCTTGCCGGAATCATAGCGCAAAAGGCCCGTCAGCACCTTAATGGTGGTAGACTTTCCAGCACCGTTAGGACCAATAAAACCAAAAACCTGGCCCGGTTCCACCTTGAAGCTCACATCCTTCAGAGCAAGCTTCGGCTTCATGAAGAAGCCAGACCGGTACGTCTTATGCAAATGTTCAATCTGAATCATTAGTTTTCGCCATCCTTGTGGAGGCCACCAAAGGCTCTTTCCTGAGCCTCTTCAATTTCGCGACGGCGGCGGTCCGCACGTTCCTTCTTGTTAATAAAGAAATAGGTCACTGCACCGGCCGCATAAATACCAATGCCGGTATAGAAAAAGGGATTAATCGTAGTTGCTCCGGGGAACAAGTTGGCAATCAAGCCCTGACCAAACAGACTTACAAGAATCAAGATAAAGCCCAAAGCTCTACAAACGTAAGTCGCAATAACCAATTTTCGCATGTGTATACCTCAAAACGACGCTCCCATAGGAGCGCATTTCCTTTTTTACGAAAAATACACTTTTCCAAGGAAATAGTTAACTCAATTTTACGAAATTAGGGCTAAATAAGCACGTATTAAAAAGAAAGGGCCCCGACATACGTCGGGGTCCCAAACTTTTAAGTTGACCTATGGTCTAGAACTTACTTTGCAGCTTCTGCGGGAGCGGCTTCAGCCTTAACTTCTTCAGCCTTGGGGGCTTCAGCAGCAACGGTAGCAGCGGAGTCAGCCGGCAGAGCAACGGTGCTATCTGCAACAGCGGATTCTACAGCAGCGCTTTCAGCTACGGGAGCGGCAGCGGCAGGTGCTTCAGCGGCAACGGGAGCTGCAACAGGAGCAGCTTCGGTGGGCTTCACAACGGGAGCGCCGAAGAACTGAACCTTAGCCAGGATGATCATCATGACCCAGGAGAGAACCAGGCCGAGGAGACCCATCACAACGCCGGTAATTGCCATACCCTTGGTATCGGTGTAACCGGTAGCGTGGGCAAGAGCGTTAGGCGGAGTGGAGATCGGCATGGACATACCGAGAGAAGAAGCGAAGGCAACAGAAACCAGGAGAGCAGTAACGCCACCGAGACCGGTGAGGTTGTCCTGGCAAGCAATGCCAACTGCGCAAAGAATAGGAACGAGAAGAGTTGCAGTAGAGGTATGGCTCATGAAGTTAGCCATGAACAAGCAGATGATACCGCAACCGACCATGAGGGCGATGGGAGACCAGCTTGCAAACGGGATGGTCTTGATCAAGTGAGCGGCAAGACCAGTAGCGTTGAGGCCAACACCCAGTGCGAAACCACCAGCAACCAGCCACAGAACGTCCCAGCTCATTTCGTTCAGGTCCTTCTTGGTGATAACACCAGTCAGGGCGAACACGGCCATAGGAATCATAGCAATAGCGTTATCGTTGATGCCATGGACACCCTTACCGGTAACCCACAGGAGAACGCAGAGAACGAAAGTGATGTAAACGATGATTGCCTTGGGGCTAGTATCGAACTTGCCAGCACCTTCAATGTTCAGAACCATCTGCTTCATCTTGATGGGGTAAATCTTCATGAGAAGAACCCATGCGATCACCATGAGGATGATAACGTACGGAACACCGAAAGCCATCCACTGACCGAAGGAAACCGGGTTTGCAGCCAGGTCGCCGCGAGCGATAGCGTCGTTCAAAGCACCAAGAGCGATAGCGTTAGGAGGAGTGCCGATCGGGGTACCCATACCACCGATGTTTGCACCAAGAGGAATAGCGAGAGCGAAAGCTGCTTTACCGCGGTCATCTTCGTCGAAGAGCTTGAGCACCGGAGCGAGGATGGCGAGCATCATAGCTGCGGTAGCGGTGTTGCTCATGAACATGGAGAACACTGCAGTGATGAGCATGAGGCCGAGAAGCACGAACTTCGGATTCTTGCCGAAGGGCTTCAGGAGCACGCGAGCCAAGTTCAAGTCCAGCTTGTACTTGGTAGCGGCAGCAGCCAGGAAGAAGCCACCCAGGAACAGCATGATGATCGGGTTAGCAAAAGTAGCCATCACAGACTTGTGGCTAATCATGGTAACACCGTCAACACGGAACGGAGAGAGGGCGGAGTCAGACATGGTGATGATCATAAGAACGATCACCAGCATGGAGGTGGACCAAATCGGGAACGGTTGGAGAATCCAGAAGAGAGCGGCCATGACGAATACGCCAATGACGCGGATTTCCAGCGGGTTCAGGATGCCCATGGGGCTTGCAGCGTCGAAACCGAGGGATTCGTACGGCAAGTAGAGAGCAACGATTGCGAGAATCGATGCGATGATGAATTTGATGAATTTAGCCTTTGTCATAGTGCGCGCAAATTTAGTAAAAGGCGAGCGTCGCGACAATGGTGCTTGCGCAAATTGTCATGACCGAGCCGCACTAAATGCAAGCGTAGCTTGCCAATTAGAATAAGTGGTACACTATGGCAATGTTTGTAACAATAAAAAAGACTTCCGATTTTTCGGAAGCCTTTTTTATTTAAAATTGGCGTTTTTCAGCTAATTTCGGCTATTTTGCCAGAAATTTACCCGCAGTCTGCTGACTTGCCACACGAACTCGGACATAATACAGACCGGATTTCGGGAGGGTCAGTCCAACTTCGTTCCTGCCAGAGGTCGCCTTGCCACGGCTGGAGGAGACCTTTTCGCCGTTCAAGCCAGCCACTTCTGCAATGTAGCCGCTGCCGGACAGTTCTGCAGGAACGTTGAAGGAGACATTCACCCTGTTACCCTGCTGAACCATCTTCAAGCCAGAAACGGACTTTGCCAGCTGAGCTTCGGACTTGACCACCTGAACCTTCACGCTCTTGGAGACGCTCTTGAGGGCCACCGGCAGCTTTTCGCCTGCAGAAAGTTCCACGGTGCGATCATCTACGGTAACAAACAGGCGGTAACCGAAGACTTCCACACGGTCCAGACCTTCGAAGCTCAGGTAGCCCCTACGGTTACTGGTGGCGGAAACTTCCAGATTCCAGGTATATCCATCTTCGGAAATCTGCTTCATGGACTTGGCCAGACGCTTGCGGCCTTCCATAATGGAGAGGCGAACATGGTTGCCCATACCTTCAGGAGGTTCCTCCATCATGTCAGTTTCACCTGCACCCAGCACGTTCCAGGAGTCAGTTTTACCCATTTCATCCTGAAGGACCGCACGAATAGACCAGTCAAACTTGTTGTTGGCCTTTGCGAGAACGCGACGCTTTGCAGCAGCCTTAACAGCGGTGGTATCAAACACAGGAGTCTTATCCAGAGCCAAAGAAGTATCGGAATCCACACGGACCCAGATTGCTTCGTAAGGCTTCAGGAACCAAGGCCTTGTGGTATCGTAGTCACACAGTTCAGAATTCCAGCGCCAGCTTTCCAGAGTTGTATCCGGATTGGCAATGGTCCAGCCATAGGGATTTGCCACCAGGTTCCATCCGCTATAGACATTGGAAACCTTCCATACTGCAGAATCAGGGACTTCCAGGTCTTCACGAAGTTCAATGGAGCGGCCTTCCAGAGAGCTGTACCAGCCACCCGTCACAGCATCCACTTCATCCCTTTCGCCATAAGCCTGATATTGCCAGTATTCACCTACGCTGGAAGATTCATCCCACCAGTAGAACACGGCATCTTCATCATTCCAATCCACAGACTTCTTGTCTATCACATCAAGAGCGAGCATCTGCCAGCCATCCATGGAGGCTGCGGCAATTTCACCAGTCACCACGAAAGACGTATCATAGGAAGCAGATTCCGCGGTATCATAAACCCTTACAGAAAGTTCATACTTGCCGGGTGCCAAGCCAACAGTATCCCAGGTGAATTCGTAAGGAGTCTTCTTTACGGAGTCTACAGAAATCGTCGTATCCCCGTTGCGAACCAGGATTACTTCTGCCAAGGCTTCGCGTTCCGCATTAAATTCGCTGGTAACGAAGTTCATGTGGGCAGCGCTTCCAGAGATACGGAATTCCGGATCCTGAGCAAAGGCAATGGAAATCGTATCTACGATAGTCGTATCGGTATCCACCACAGAGGTGTCCCCGTAAATAGTAAAGCTAGTATCAAAAGGAGCGGATTCCGTTTCATCAAAAACCTTCACGGAAATCTTATAGGATGCAGGAGCCAGGCCTGTAGTATCCCAGGAGAATACGTAAGGAGTCGTCTTGACGGTATCCACAGTCAAGAGAGTATCATCATCCGCAATAAAGAGCTTTTGAACAACAGCATGTCGATCCGCATCAAATTCACTGGTAGTGAATGCCAGGCTAAGCGTATCATTGGAAAGCTTAAACTTGGGCGTTTCAGCGAATTCAATCGGAGTCTTGTTGATCAAGACAAATTCAGCCTTCAAGACACTGGCATACAACTTCTCGCTGGGTAGGACATCGCCATTCGCAAGCTTAAGGGTATCGCCCTTTCGGCCACCGCGTGCATCGTCGTTGAAGAAGAGAATTGTTTCAGGAGCTTCGTAACCATCAGCGGCAACAATGTTGACCACATACCAGGTATTTTCAGCAACATGACCAGGGAACAGCATGCTCATGGATTCACCGAAGGCACGAGTACGAACCACGGAATCCTTGCCATCAGCATTCTTTGTCATCTGGACAATTGCAACACGACCGCCCTTGGCCCCAAGAACAAGACGGTTGTATTCACCAGCCACAGTATCCTTTTCAGAAGTTTCATTATCACAAGCTGCAACACCGCCCCAGACAGCTGTCAAGGTATTTTCGCCTTCCTTAACGGTACTGAAATCTTCCACATTAAAGGAAGTCAAGACTTTTTCGGAAGACCCGACTTTCCATCCAATCAAGCAGCTTTCACTGGTATAAAGGCCACTAGGATATGCAATGTTTTCAGATTCTACAGTATATTCACGTTTTTCAAGAGAAACACCATCATCAATAGCGCCTTCCTTAACGGCATTTTCAAAAGCAATCAGATAGGGAATCGGAGCAAAGTCTACCTTAAACTGAATGTTTTTCATTGCATAAGGTTCCAGCGCAACAACATCACCATCATTGAAAGAATAGGACTTAGACTGGCTTACTTGATCCACCAGCGTATCGAAGGAATATTCAGCAGTTTCTATTGCATAACCCTTCTCAACAGCGATCCTTGCCGTAAATTCATACACAGCACCATAAATGCTGGGAATCAGCATTTCGCCATTGGATTCGCCCACCGTAAAGCTATGGGAAATAGAGTCTTGTTTCCAAACCTTGTCATCCTTATCGCCGATAAACTGAACTAGACGAACCGCACTTGCAGCATCCTTGTTAAGGGAAATTGTTGCATTGGTCGCAGTTTCCTTTTCAAGAATCATATAGAGCGTATCGGTCTCCGTATAAAGGCCTTTTTCCATATTATCGGAAATGGGAGAATTATACATTACCGGAGAATCATTCTCACCCAACGTCCTAGAAGTATTCCAGCCCTTCGATGTCCCTGCAATAGAATAAATCAAGGGTACAGGAGTCTGATAGGTAACAGCATCAATAGTATAGATAGCTGTATCACGCCAATCCTTAGGATAGAACCATTCAGATCCAAGTTCACGAGTGAACTGGAAATGGTAAGGAATAGGCGCAAAGTTTGCCACCAGATAATGCTGATCCATACCACTTTCAATCGTAAGTGTGGTATCGGATTCACCAAACACCAAGTTTCCAACAGCAGCAGCTTCAACAGCAGGAGCCCTAGCCATCATCGGCTCAAGTTCTTCCTCTGCAGAAACAACAGAATCCTTCAAGAAGTTCAACCGGTAACCATTATTAGGTTTAGCCGTCACATGGAATGTCATGGATTCATCAATATTAGGAATATCCATGCTTCGGTATTCCCTTGCATAAGATTCACCTTCTGCATAATATGCATCTTCACCAAAGGAATGCGTTACCTTTTTGGATTCGTCATTAACAACATAGGTCTGGTACAATTCCACAGTTCCATTTAAATACACCAACGGAGTTCCTTCATCTTCCTTAGGTTCGCTATCAGGAGCCTGAGCAATCAAGAATAGAGAACGAGAAGTTTCTTCTTCCTTTTCAGTCCAATTGCCATAGGCATTGAACGCCCCGTTCGTAACAACCACCGTATCAAGAAGGTCAGAAGTAAGCCGACTATACTTATTATTAGATCTTTCAGACTGAGAATAACCCGTCCATCCAGCAAAATTGTAATGTGTAGAATATATCGTCGGAAGTTCATTTGACTCCAGAGAATATGTTCCACTATTTTTCCAAGAATTTGCAAAGAAAATCTCATTTTCTGCAGGATTTTCTACTTCAGGAAGGTGAGTTTCGTTAGGGATAAAACTTATAGTATAATTGTTTACCGACCCCTTAGGCGTAATATGCATATAAACTAGCGGACTACTAAATCCATTATTTACAACCCTGGAGAAAGCATTGATGAGACTCGCCATATCAATGGTTTCATTAGATTCAAGGCTGATAGACCACTTCCACACATTATCGCTAGCCTTTGCCATCAAGGAATCTGTCAAGCCATTTACAGAACCGATATTACGATCTGCTTCGGCCGCAATAACCTTATCCTTACAGAAATCCTTCGCAGAGGATTCATCGTAACAGCCATTGAAGTCCTCATAAGTATAATTACCTTCAAAGCCAACCAATAAATCAACCTTCCAGCCTGTAGTTGTAAAACCAGATGCTGTAGCAAGACCTATTTCAGAAGTCATCCCAGCATAATCAATGTCTGTAGGACTTGACGATCTTCCTCCAGAAATATCAACATGGGATCCTGCAGATGTAAAACCATATGTTGTCACATAAGCTTTAATCACAGATTCTGAATTAGCAAAATAAACTTTCGGTAAAGCCTCAACCGTAGGACCATCACTATCCTTTTTATAGATCAAGCGAATCGTATTTGAATATCCCGTAAAATCACGCGTTGCAAGTCCTGAAATCAATCTGGCAAAAGAGGAAACCACCGTTACATCAACGCTACCTTCAATCGGGTAACCTTCGCAAACACTCTCATCTTCACAGTCAATGATAAAACCATTTAATCTATAATCTCTGGTAACACCACCCACAGTTCGGATAGGCGGAACAAGATGTGCATCATTAAAACTCGTTTCATCAACTCTCGGCGTATAGAAATACAATTCACTGCCATCGTCATCAAACTTGTAATAATCAGATCCATCGTATGTATACCCATACGAGACGTTAAACTTCTTGTTTTCGAACATCGTGTAAGTCTGATCACCCGATTCAAGTTCCGTGCTCTCAGAGATTTCATTCGTCATTAGGTAGTCCCAATCCAGTTGTTTAAATGAGGCAACAAATTTCGGATCTATGACTTTATCATTGGAAGTAAATGCATTAAATTGATTTTCTGTCCCCGGGGAAATATAAGCAGCCATATCAGTTTTCTGAGTGGCAGTCATCTGGTCAGCAACTCGACTATAATCAACAGTCAACATATAAGGTGCATACGGAGTCATAAGTTCGTCATCAATATAGCGAGGATAGTTTACTCCATCACTCCACCACGAGTCATTCAAAACTATTGCGTCATTGGACGCCCCACCTCTTTTATTATATACACCAGAATTCAAGGCATGGGCAAAGGCAAAAGTCTTCATCGCTGTTTCGGGAAGAACTCCGTTATACAAGTATCCACTTTCCTGCAAAAATGCACCTGTAGTAAACACCCAATCTGCATCAGTTGCATCAAGGCCGCTTATAGCGTTACGATAATTAAAACAAATACTGGGAAAATCATAATCTATCGCATCCGCATAGACCTTATTCCAATCTTCAACCTCGTTATCACTTTCATCATCGTAACGACCAATAACATCGGAAACATCAACATCCTTCGTCCCAACATGGAAGTTTCCCGCTACAGAGAGGTTGTCATCCACAACACGTATATGTCCCGCAACAAAACCAGCCTGAGCCCCATTTGGAACAATAATGTCACTCTTTATGACATTATGGAAAACAGCCAAATCCTGATTTCCATGCATAGCATTTCCAATCAGCCCACCTACTGCAGCCTTTACAGTCGCAGAGACTTTAACAGTGCCTAAAACTTCATTACGATATACCCCAAAAGGGTAACCACTTTTCGAATAAACCAAGCCAGTTTCACCACCAACCAAGCCGCCAATTTGAGTCGAATCCGTAGCAGTAGAGAGGTCTGATATATTAGCGGTCACATAATCATTCTTCGCATCAATAGTAAGACTGTTTTTCAAAAAGCCAAAAAGGCCTCCCACAGCATGAGCACCATCGTTATATGCGGTTCCAACACTAAAATTAACAGTAACAGAATCCTTTTGAGACTTCATACTATAAAAATCGGATCCATAACCAACAAGTCCACCTACATACATTGTCTGAAGGGACGTTTCACCACAAGAGGAAACTGTTTTCCAATCTATTGTAAGAGATCCCTTGTTATTTTGAAACATCAAGCTTTTATCGGTAGATTGCCCCATAAATCCACCAATGTTATTATACTCTTCACATGTAGAAGTTATGGAAACCGTTGATTTCACGTTCTTCACATACGCATAACCCTCCAATGACGAACTACCAAACAAGCCTGCCATGCTGCTTCCACGTCCAAGAGTAACCTCAACAGACCCTCCCTCATATTCAAAGCGATCACTGGAAGCAATAGCATTACCAACAACGCCACCTTCAATTCGATTTTTGAAACCCCCAGATACATTTTCAGGACCATTAATGCTTTCAAAAACATAGGAAACACTTGTAGCATTATTCACGCCCACAGATACAGCCGTAAGGTTAATGTTACTGAATGAGTAAACATTAGAAGTTGCCGCTGCAACACCACCTAATTTTGAAGAACTAGAAATAGCAAGCACCGTTTTTGTCACACCGGTGTATTCAGGGAATACAGCGTCAGGCGTCGCCACATCAGTACTAGTCACTGTCACATTTTTAAAGGAACCACCGTTTGCAAAAGCCACCACAGAACCAACGTCCATACCATAGACTTTAGAGTTCTTTACAGTAACGTTTTCAAAAGCAACATTCTCACTCTTGGCAACAACTACAGCAGCAGTCGCTTCCGTAGCGTCTTGATTATCATCAAGTTTCGCCATTACATACGCGTTATCAAAGGTCACATCCTTAATAGACCCGTTTTTGAATTCCTTGAAGAAAGCAATATCGCTCTGACCTCTTTCCCCAATCAAACAAAAATTCTTGATAGTATGATTTGCGCCATCAAAATTATATCCAGCATTAACCCAGTCACTGGAGTAGAGTTGCGCATCATCAGTAGTAGAATTGGTACATGAGGCAGGGTCTGACGGGAGAGCATCGAAGGTGATGTCAGACTCAAGAGTAATGCTAATGCTTTTGACATCGCTCTCCTTCATGCTAATTTCATCACGGATAGCGAAAATCACATCACTCCAGGTTTCATACTCACCAGTCGCAGACTGGTAAACCGAGCAGTCAAAACTATAATCACCGTCCACTTCTTCTACAGATTCACACGCCACGTTAAACGGATCAGCAGCCTGACCTACACCAGCCAGTCCGAGGAGCAGTAAACCCATCAATTTCGAGATCTTTTCCATAAGAGTCTCCTTTGTAAACTTTTATTCCCAATGTGGGGATTTTAATAGCAATTTAACTATTTGTAAGAAAATTTTAAAGTATTCGGCAGAGTTCTATGGTGTTTTTTCGCGGGTGAATTTCATATGAAAAAGCCGCCCTTTCGGACGGCTTTCTTGGAAATTCAATTCCCTACTATTTTGGTTTACTTAACCATGACCTTTGCGGAGGCCATCTGGCTGCCGATCTTCATCTGGATGAAGTAGAGACCAGACTGGGGAACCTTCAGGTTCAGGCTATTGGTGCCTGCGGTTGCCTTGAAGCTGCCGGAAGCAATCTTCTTGCCGTTCACAGCAACCAGGGCGTAGCTTGCATTTGCGCCAGCCAGGCTTTCGGGAGCATCGAAGCCGATCTGGAGGCCATCGGCAACCTGAGCCACAGCAAAGCCGGTCAGCTTGTTGGAAGCAAGAGTTGCGGCAGGTGCCACACGGACAGTAGCCACGGTAGAATTCTTGGTCAGAGCAACCTTGACGGGGCTTCCGGCCTTCACTTCCTGAGTCTTGCCATTGATGGTCACGGTCATGGCAAGTCCAGCCTGATTCAGGGCTTCCACGCCATCGAAGGAGAGTTCAGCGTCTCTAGCAGTTGCTGCAGAAAGCTTCATATCCCATTCGTATTCGTCAGCAACAGCCTTCACGCTCTTGGAAAGCTTATTCTTTCCGTCCATAATGGCCAGGCGGATGTAATCGCCCATACCCATGGGAGCCTTATCCAGAGTTTCTTCCTGGGAGCCTGCGCCAATCATGTTCCAGGAGTCAGCCTTTCCAGAACGATCCTTCAGCACGGCAAGCACGCTCCAGTTCTTGGCGGAAGCCTTGCGAGCGGCGCCCTTACGAAGAGCGGCAACCTTCTGGGCAGAAGTCAAGTTCTTTTCTTCTGCGCCGAAGTAAGGAGTTGCATCCACAGTGACACGAGTCGGACGCTTGACCTGGACCCATACGGCTTCGTAGGGTTTCAGTTCAGTTGCAAGGTCATAGGCGCCAGTTTCGGCATTCCAGCTACGGACCTGAAGCACGTCTTCATTCTTCAGCACACCATTGAGGCTAACGGACCAGCCAGTAGGATTGGAAACCATGTTCCAACCAGAGTAGAGGCTATCCAGCTTCCATTCGAATTCAGAAGTAGCAACACCTTCGCGGAGAGCAATGGACTTACCCACGGAGGAGCCATACCAGAAGCCACGAGCAGATTCAAATTCGCCACCATCAAAGGCGCGATACTGCCAGTAGTCGCCAATAGCATTGCCTTCATCCCACCAGTAGATGCTCGTGCTAGAAGCAAGCTTTGTCAGATCCTTTGCATCAGCCAGAGAAATCATGTTCCAGCTCTTGGGAGCTACTGCGATTTCGGAAGCAACTTCAAACGTTTCTGCCTTTGAGGAAGCAGTCTTCACACCATTGGTAACCACCAGCTTCACGGAATTCTTACCCACAGGAGCCGGAGCGATTACAAAGGTATTTTCAACGCGTTCAGTTTCCAGGGAGTCTGCAATCGGATACTTCTTGGATTTACCCTTTTCATCAACCAGAACTGCATAGACTTCGGTCTTGCGAGCCACATTGCTCAGGTCTACAGCGTAAGTCAGAAGAACTGCGTTACCAGACTGCTTCAGAGATTTCATCATTGTCACAGATACATCTTCAGCAACAACAATTTCTTCGCTGGAGCTAGATTCCGGCTGTTCGATTGCGGAACTGCTAGAACTGGATTCCGGTTCAGAGGAACTGCTGGAAGCCACAATTTCACGTTCAGTAAACTGAGCCTTATAAGTTACAGGGGCCGTCAGATTCGTGGTAAATTCTTCATCCCAGCCGGTAAACTCATAAGTGAACTTTTCAGTTGCATCACGGGAAACAATCTTTGTTCCAACCACTTCCTTAACGTTGGTGCCATAAGGCAGCCAGGAAGTTTCGACGTCACCATCGGAAATCACATAGGTAACCAGGATGCTTGCGTCAGCAGTGATCGTCGTAGCCTGAGTAATCACGGCAGAAGTGTCCTTCCAGGAATTCAGTCGAACGCCTTCTTCAGCTTTGTATTCAGGCGGAGTAACCTTTTCACCGTACTTCACGGAAGCAGTTCCAAGGTCCCCTCCATTGTAATCCTTGAAGGTTACAACATATTCGTTCACAACGGAGTCAAACTTAGCCACATAGGTAATAGAGTCTGTCAGGACATCAAACTCCTGATTCCAGCCTTTAAAGATATAAGTGTACTTTTCCGTAGCCGGACGGGATGCGGTCTGTTCACCAACGTCAGTCATGTCGGATCCGTTGGGAACCCAGACTTCCTTCTCCGTCTCGCCGACAACGTAGATCACCTTAAAGCTGACTTCAGCAGTAATGGTCGTTGTCTGGGTGATTACAGCAGATGTATCCTTCCAGGATTTCAGCTTTACGCCATCCTTTGCGTTATAGACAGGAGGAGTAACCTTTTCGCCATACTTCACCAGAGTTTCGCCAAGAGGAGAGCCATCGTAATCCAGGAAGGTTACAGTGTATTCGTTCACAACGGAATCGAACTGAGCCACATAGGTAATGGAATCCGTCAGGACATCAAATGCATTATCCCAGCCAGTAAAGATATAAGTGTACTTTTCCGTAGCCGGACGGGATGCAGATTTTTCCCCAGCATCCTTCATGTTCGTACCGTTGGGCAGCCAGGTTTCCTTTTCTTCCCCAGCCACGACATACTTTACCTTGAAGCTCACATCAGCAGTGATTGTTGTCGGCTTGGTAATAACAACGGAAGTATCCTTCCAGGAATTTAGCTTTACGCCATCCCTACCCACATAGGGAATAGGTTCAGCCTTCATGCCATACTTCACCAGAGTTTCGCCAAGAGGAGAGCCATCGTAATCCAGGAAGGCTACAGTGTATTCCTTTCTTGTAGAATCATATACTGCATTAAACACCAAGTCCTTTGCAGGCATGGTAGCGAACACTTCGTCATTATCGGCCTTCCATTCCTTAAAGATATAAGTCATAGAATCATTTCCGGCCATAGTTCCTGCAGCAGGCAAATTAATTTCAGAGCCATACTTCACACCAATAGAACTATATGCTTCAGAGCCGTCCTGATTCATGAATGATACGGTATAAGTGATCGGTTTATACGCAGGACGAATTTCCAAGTCACTCTTAACACTCTCATATTCGTCAGTATCCCATCCAGCAAACTCCATGCCTTCCATGACATCGATGTATTCAGCATAGTCATCCTTATTGGGGGGGTATTCATAGGAACCATAGGGAACATTCTCATGAGAGACTAGCATCCATGTGAAGTCCTTTGTATACTTGTTATATCCAAAGAACGTAACCGTAAATGTCTGCTTGTTCAATACAGCATGTACATTCATGTCAGAGGTAACGTTTGTCAGATATTCAGCCTTATCCCATCCTACAAAAGTATACCCTTCAACAACAGGATTTTCCGGAAGATCAACAGCTTCTCCCTCAGCCGGGAATCTCTTTGCATAGCTAGTAGTTTCCTCATCATCAAGGTAGAATGTGACAGTATAGGTAGTCACATTGGTAACGGGCTTATCATTTTTACCCACAAGGAACGGCATTCCATCGTTGGAACCTGTTTCATAGTCCCATACATAGGGATCTTCCCTTGTACCGCTCAAGGGATCGTTCATCAACTTTGCAAAGCTCTTGCTTTGCATTTCAGAAGCCAAAGCGGTACCATTCTTGTTAGCATTTTCACCATAGGTGCTGGTCTCTCCATTGCGAATGGTGTAGGAAATACTTTCCTGAGTCGTCCAATCCGTAATTTCAGAGCCAATACTGCTTATATCGCTTTGGGTCAGGAAACCGAAAGCATCCACATCAGTGTCGGAACCAAAGTGATAGTTGGAAATGAACTTGTAGCTAGAGCCTAGACGACCTAAGCCCAGCAAATAGCCTACCTTAGTGAGGGTTCCGCTACCATTTACCACAATGTCACCCACCGTGCTGGTTTTCTGGATAACCATTTCAGCAACAGTATTTTCATAACGACCCACAAGGCCACCTACAAACAGGGAGTCGCCAACAAACTTGGATTCAGCCTGAACATTGATATTGCCATAAATGCTGATTTTTTCAGCATTGTTGATTTCTCGGCAATAGCCGCAAAGACCACCCAGACGAACACCCTTCTTCACGGATCCAGCAGGAGCTGATTCAGCCTTGGCACTATATGTAATCAGGTCACCTCTTTTAGAAGTTTCGGGATTCTTAGCGGAAACAGAAATATCCTTAAAACCAATGGGTTTGCCACCACTAGCTCCAAGATACAGACCAACAACACCACCTGCATAGATTTCGTTTAAGCTATCCTCCACGGCAATGCTCCCCGTAAAGGACAATACAGAAAGATTAATTCCCTTATTGTCACCTACATTCATGGAGCCAACAATACCACCTACAAACAGGGTATCATTAGTGGTCTTAATCTTGGAAACAATCTTTACAGAGGAAGTATCTTCCTTGAGAGCCTTGGCTTCCGCAGCAAAGCATGCAGCACCAGCAATGCCTCCCATGTAGGCCTTGGCATGAAGCCCCGACACAGCTACATCAGAACCAGCCAATTCCATAGAGCCCTTGGATACGGACTTTTCGATAGCCAGATAATCCTTGTCAGTAGCAGCACTTGTACAATTGCTACTGAAGCCCAGGATACCACCTGCAAAATAGCGATAGTTTCCAGCAGTAGTCAAGGAATCCTTAAGGGTAATATCAGCAACACTACGAGCAATATTGAGCTTTGTTTGGGAAACCACAGAATCGCGTCCCACCAAGCCGCCAATCGCAATATCATCCAAAGAAGAAGCATTGCCAATTTCGCCGGTAAAGGAGCTGTTTTCCAGTTTCAGAGTGCAAGTATCAGCAGCAATCTGCGAATTGTTCACATAAAGGATGGAAGAATAACCAACGATGCCGCCCATGGCGCTACCGCCAGAAATGTTGGTTTTTTCGTTATCTTTGCTAATTACGTGAATGCCAGTATAGGTATCCAGGCTAGCGAATATCATACCTACAGCGCCACCCAAGGCAGAGCGATGACCAGTCGCATGATCTTGAACAGTCACCAAGGCGGTATCAGCTTTCAAGGAAGCGTCGGCTTTGACCGCATTACTACGGGTAGATACACCCGCAATACCACCCAAGAACACACCATAAGGAGTTGCAAGATCAATCGTGCTGGATCCAGCGTAACCTGTGGTAATAGGCAGAGAGTTAGTAATGGAAACATTTTCTGTAGCACGAGAATTTGCCACGGTAGCATTAGACACCAAACCAACGATACCACCAGCAAAGGGTGCGTCAATAGAGACGTTGGAAACGGCAATGGAACCTACATTGGCGGAATCAATCACACCAGCCAAAGTTCCTACCGGGTAGTAATCCTTACCGTCCTTGCTAGTACCCTTAACGGCAATTTTTACCCCGTCGAAGTTAATATTGAGATAATTACCCTTTTTGATTTCAGAGATAAATCCCACTGCTCCGGTCATTTTGTCGGTTTCGTAGCAGAGATTCTTAATGGTATAGCCGTTACCCTTAATTCCCTTATCCACCACGGTCGGCAGAGGCTTATGAGGATTGACGCACTTTCCATCCTCATCAAAACCGGCCAAATCCAGATTGGAGCCAAGATTAAGATCCGTAATACTCCAAACACCCTGAGCGTCAATCCAGCTCGTCTTCAACAGAGAATAAAGATTTTTCGGAGTATCCTTAGCAGAAGCGGTACACCAACCAGACTTCAGCTCAGCTCCAGTCTTGCCATTGGTAACACCCATCGTATACCCAACCCCGTAGCCGGTGTTAGGATAAGGATTGGTATAAGCATAAGTAGTTAAGGTTTCTCCTAGAACGGAAACCTTTTGCGAGGCTACATTACAGGAATTAGCATCCTGAGTCAAATAATAAACACCACCGACAGAAATGAGATTGTAATATCCACTTCCGTTAACAGCGGATGCTGCACCGGCCAAGAGCAGCAGGGAAGCCCCAATAGTAGACAATCTTAATTTCATAGTATTCCTCATGGAAACAATTTTTTACAAAATAAAGATATGCTTTTTTCCGCAATTTATCACGTGACGAACGTCAAATGATATTCCATTGTGACATGGAACAACCCCAAAAGCCCCCTGCAACCCGCACAATTCCAAACAAATCGCCAATCCATTGAATATCAACAAGTTAGCAGGTTTGAATAATATCACATTTTTGTAACAAATACCTTGCAACCTGCAGGAACTAATATTAAATTGTAAACAGAACTTTAAATATCAACCATCCATCAAGGAAAATTATGTTCAAGAAGATCCTTATCGCAGCCCTCATGGTTGCAAGCTTCTCTTTCGCACAGATTAACTTTGGCGTACACGCCGCTGCAAATATGAGCACCCTTTGGGGTGACGATGCTGAAAACGCTGAAACAGGCATTGGTTTCAGTGCAGGCCTTGGCATGAAGATTTCCCTTCCCCTGTTGCCCATCACCGTAGCACCGGAAGTATTGATCGATATGCGTAACATGACCGACGATAACGACGCAACTCTCACCGAATGGGCATTGGAAGTTCCCGTTCTGGTCCGTCTCTCTCTCCTCCCCATCCTCTATGTGGAAGCAGGTCCCACCTTCGCACTCAACCTGAGCGTTTCTGGAGAAGACGATGATGGCAACGAAGTTGAATTCAACGACGACTACTTCAATACTTTTGAATTCGGCCTGGCATTCGGCGTTGGTACCGGCATCGTTCCCTTCGTAGACATCGACTTCCGCGTGAACCTGGGTCTTACCAACATGGTTGCCGACATCGAGAACCCTCTTGGCAAGGACGTCGAAGTTAACGCAAAGAACCTCCAGTTCGCTCTGGGCGCAACCTACTGGTTCTAATTTTACCAAATCCCTCAGAATTTTAATCCCAACATCTAAGGAGACATAAAAAATGATTAAGAAAATCGCACTTGCAGGCGCTCTCGCAGCAACCGCATCTTTCGCAACTTGGGACAAGTTCCCCGTTCTCGAAGCAAACAAGGGCCAGGCCAAGGTTGGCGTGAACTACATGATGCAGGGCGACTGGAGTGGCCTCGACATCTATGCAGGCGCTCGCTACACTGTCGTTCAGGGCTTGGAACTGGGCTTGAAGATTCCGTACCGCGTTATGTCCGACTATGATGGCAACGATGGCGCTGATGGCCTCCGTAACCTTCCGCTTATGGTTCGCTACCAGTTCATGCCCACCATGAACGCATTCGCCGACTTCATTCTCCCTGTTGGCGAAGAAGAAATTGACGGCGACGGCCTCGGCATCCACGCTGGTGTGCAGTTCTCTACCGGTCTCAACCAGATGATCTCCCTCGGTTCTGAAGCTGGCTTCAAGTTTGAAACCGAAGGCGACGACAAGTATACTCCGGCTTACGAAGTAAATGTTGGCGCAGAATTGGATTTCGCAGTTATGCCGCAGCTGACCCCGTACGTTGGCCTTGATGCAAACATCAAGGTTACCGATACTGAAGCCGGCAATATTGAATTCGATGATTCCGGCGATCTGGGCCTCTGGATCTACGTTGGTGCTGGCTACGCAGCTACCGAACAGATCGGTCTTGACCTTTCCTTCGGTTTCGGCGTAGGTGAAGACTACTACGGTAAGGACACTCCGATGTCCATCGACTTCAACGCTTCCTTCAAGTTCTAACAATTACAGAACTTAAGAAACGTAAGTTTTACAAGAAGCACTCGGCAATAGCCGGGTGCTTTTTCTAATTTGTTGGCATTGGAATTTATGGAGATTCATATGCTCAAGAAAATCGCAATTGCAGCAGCAATGGCTGCCACCGCATCTTTTGCAACCTGGGATTACTATCCCGTACAGGACGCAGGCAAGGCTTCCTTCAAGGGCGGCATTTATTATGACGCCGACGATGACTGGAGCCAGATGGGACTTAAGATTGGCGCACGTTTCAGCGTTATCAAGGGTCTGGAAATCTCCCTGCAGAATTTCGGTTACCAGTTCTGGGGCGAAACCGATTGCAGCGGCTGTGCCAACGGAGGCAACGGCCTGACGGACATGACCCTCGGGGTTCGTTTTGAAGTGGCCCCCATGGTAACCGCATTCCTGGACATCAACCTCCCCACCGGCAACGACGACTACGACGGCGTGGGCACCACCCGACCCACCAACGACGAACTTTCCCTCTATGGCGGTGCACAGTTCTCTCTGCCCACCGGTGTGCAGGGTTTTCAATTTGGCGTGGAAGGAGGTCTCTACTGGGGATTTGAACACGACAACCATGAACGCGGTCTGGACATCCATATGGGTGCAGAAGCCCGCTATGAAATTCCTACTGTAAAGGGTCTTGCTCCTTATCTGGGCCTCAAGATGAAGTATCGTCTGACCGAAAGTGAATACGAGAACGATCGTGACTCCCATGACTACGGCTATGACGATAACGGCACCACCCAGTTTAACCTGTGGCTGGGCGCCCAGTACGCCATTAACCCCATGATTACCGTGAAGGCACACCTGATCTTCCGTAACGAAGATTACGAAGGCGCCAACAACGACGGCAACATCCATCGTATGGACGGCGAAGCCACCGGCCTTTACATGGGCTGCGAATTATTTTTATAATGACGTAGGGGGGGGGCACCCCAAGACCCCCGAAAAAAAAGGACGAGCCTTCACAAGTCTTTGACTTGTTTAGCTCGTCCTTTTTCTATTTGAGGGGTGCTAAAGCACCTCCTCAAAGGATTATTTAATATCATAGGCGGGAATGGGCAGGTTTGAGCCTTCCTTCATGGCCTTGTCGAGGGCTGCGGACTTGGCGGGATCCAACCACCAGTAAACAGGGATGGCATCTTCGCGGTTGAAATTGTCCAGCACCTTTTCGGGCATGCCGTAGCGGTTCCAGTACAGGATGCGATGATGATCGCACTGCCACATGAGAACGTAGGGAACGATTTCAGAAAGGCGGTTATCCAGAGCCTTCAGGATTTCGTTGCGTTTGGCCAGATCGAATTCGGTCTTCTGCAAGTTAATGAGGCTATCCACCACAGCATCCTGGAGACCACTCAAGTTGTTGGTTCCCTTCTGGAGGGCAGTTTCAGAGGACCAGCTGGCTTCCGGATCGCGGAGACGGCCAGCGCCCCAGTTCACCCAGTAGAGGTCAAAGTCAGCATCGTCCAAACGCTTGCGGAGAGTGCTCTGGCTCATCTTTTCGATGGTAGCCACCACGCCCACCTTCTTCAAGTCTTCCTGGAAGAGAGTCAGGTGACGGAGGTCTTCACTGCTGGTGATGAAGTTAATCTTGAAAGGTTTGCCATCCTTTTCCAGAACGCCTTCGGCATTGACTTTATAGCCAGCTTCAGCAAAGAGGGCGCGTGCCTGGTCCGGATTGTAACTGTACATGGTTGCCGTCGGGTTGGTATTATTCGGCCACAGATCCGGATAGTAGCTGTTCTGCAGGAAGTACTGACCATACATGTACTTTTCGTTCATGGCTTCGCGATTCAGCAAGTAGTTCAAAGCCTTACGGACGCGAACATCCTGATATTCCGGCTTGCGCAGGTTAATCGCCATACCCTGGAACCCGATGGGTTCCTTGTTATAAATGCGCTGCTTGACGGCCCAACCCTTCTGGACGGCATCAAAATCAGTCTGCTTCATCCAGATGCTGCTGGTATAAATGGCGTAGGCGTTAAAGTCCTGCTTCTTGAAAGCTTCCAGAGCCTTGGTCTGGTCGTTCATGAAGCGGTAACGAATCTTCTGGAAGTTGTACTTACCGCGGTTCCAGTTCTTCTTGAATCCCCACCAGTCTGCACGGCGGGCCAATTCCACGTAACGATCTTCACGGAATGTCTTGATCTTGTAGGGTCCGCTGACCACAGGGAATTCGTAACGGATCTGGTTAAAGTCCTTGCCCTGCCAAACGTGCTTGGGGAAAGCCAGCATGCCGGCAGCTTCCCAGAAGTTACCCCAGTGAGTTTCCTTCGCCACCATCTTGATGGTCTGGGCATCGACCACTTCCGGACGGTCAAAGCGGGAGAGCCCCACCTTGAAAATGGGCGTGAGGTTCTTTTCGTCCATGATGACATCGTAGTAGAACTGGACGTCTTCGGCGGTGACGGGCTTGCCATCACTCCACTTGGCGCGAGCATCCACATGGAAGGTAAAGGTCCTGCCATCCTCCCCCACGGTCCAGCTGTCAGCCAGGACGCCCACTTCACGGTCTTCCGTGGTGTGGAGGGAAACCAGAGGTTCGTACATCATGCCCATGAGTTCTGCGGAGAAACTGTTGTAGTCTTCCCACATGTTAAAGGACTTAGGCATGGCGGAGCCCCACAAGGTAATGGAACCGCAGGGGCGAGCATCCTTGGAGGCAATGGGGTCAAATTCGCCGGTAGCTTCGGGATCATCAGCAAGAGCCGGGCAATCCGCTTCGGAAACGGAGGCACCCTTTTTCTTAGATTCCTTGGAATCGTTGCAAGCAGCCAGACCAAAAGCAAGAGTTGCTACGGCAACCAGGCCAATCACATTCTTATACATCTTCATAATCAGTCTCAAATAAAAACGTTTTCGCCAAAAGATCCTTCGACTACGAACCTTCGGTTCTTCGCTCAGGATGACATAGTCAGGCTAAACAATTAAGGAAGTCCAGCGTGGCGAGCTGCGGGTTTAACCTTTGCGGGAGCGGGTTTGTTTGCTTCTTCGGCAGCGGCAGCGGCGTCTTCGGCCAGGAGCATTTCCAGGCTTACGCGGGCAGCTTCCTGTTCTGCGGTCTTCTTGTTGGGACCTGCACCGCGGCCATAAGTCTTATCGTTGATATGGACTTCCGTGGTGAATTCCTTCTGGTGTTCCGGACCGGTCTCACCAATGAGGACATACTCCGGAGAAGTACGGCGCTTGCCCTGCAAGTATTCCAGAAGGGCGCTCTTGTGGTTCACGAAATCGTTTGCCACAATAATGTCCTTGATGCGGGGGAAGTGGAACTTATTCAGGATGGCACGAACTTCTTCCAGACCGCCATCCAGATACACAGCCCCGAGAACTGCTTCGTAGGCATCCGCCAGGATGGTTTCCTTACCGCGACCGGACATTTTCATCTCGGCCTTGCCGATGCGGATGTATTCGTCCAGGTCCCATTCCTTACTGGACTGGGCGCAGGCATGACCCGATACAATGGCACTCTTGCGCTTGGACAGGTCACCTTCGGGGTCGTTGGGATAGTTTCGGTACAGATACTCGGTGGTCAACATGTTGAGCACGGAGTCGCCCAGGAATTCCAGACGTTCGTTGTTATTCTCGTAGGGCAAATCCTTGCCCATAAGGAATGAACGGTGGACCAGAGCGTGAGCCAGAAGTTCCGGATCTCTGAATCTGTACCCAAGCTTTGCCTCAAGCCCGCCTTCGGACTTCTGGCGAAACCAGAGCTTTAAAACCTTATGCAATAAGTTTTCGTTTTCCAAATTTGTCTCCTATGAGTCAGCAGGAACATCCCGCTTGTGATTATAAAGGAAAGTTAAAAAATATGCGTCACTGGATCCTTCACTTCGTTCAGGATGACGTCTTAAAAAAACAGCCAGATTCCCGGTCAAGCCGGGAATGACATCTAAAAAATAAAACGGCCCCGGTTAGCACCAGGGACCGTTTTCAATTCCTCAAAATCGGGAAGCTTAAAAATTAAGCCTTCTTGGATTCGATGAAGGCAACAACGTCGGAAACCTTCTGGAACTTTTCTGCATCGGAGTCGAGGATTTCGACTTCGAATTCGTCTTCGAGAGCCATAACCAGTTCGACGCGGTCGAGAGAGTCAGCGCCGAGGTCGTTGCTGAATTCGGATTCAGGCTTCACATCTTCAGCCTTGACTTCCAGCTTGGCAACGATAACGTCGGTTACCTTCTTAAAAATTTCTTCGTTCATTGTATACTCCATTTTTGGATTAAGTGTTTGTGTTAAAATTTAATAAAAAATCCTTAAGCGTTCAAGCCCCCGTCAACGCCCAATACCTGTCCGGTAATGTAGGATGCGTCGTCGGATGCCAGGAATGCTACAGCCTTAGCCACGTCTTCCGGGTTGCCAATGCGCTGCAGGGGGATAGATGCGGCGTACTTTTCCTTAGTTGCGTCGTCCATCTTGGCGGTCATGTCGGTGCCGATAAAGCCAGGAGCCACTGCGTTCACGGTAATGCCGCGGGAAGCGAATTCCATAGCGTTGGACTTGGTCATACCGATAACGCCAGCCTTAGCACCGGCATAGTTGGCCTGACCAGCCTGACCGCGGATTGCGTTAATGCTGGTAATGTTCACGATACGGCCGGTACGCTTGCCCATCATGGTGCGAGCTACGGCGCGAGTGCAGAGGAACACGGAGCGGAGGTTGGTCTGGATGACAGCGTCGAAGTCTTCGTCCTTCATGCGCATCAGGAGACCGTCGCGGGTAATGCCGGCGTTGTTCACCAGGATGTCCACGGTACCCATGTCAGCAATGATCTGCTTGAAAACTTCCTGAACAGTTTCGGAGTTGCCCACGTCGCAAGCATAGCTCTTGACCTGCACACCCAGTTCGGCGGAGAGCTTGGCAGCCAGTTCTTCCTTGACGGAAGTGGAGAGGATTGCCACATCGGCACCCTGGCTAGCCAGTTCAGTTGCAATAGCCAGACCGATACCACGGGAGGCACCAGTGACAATAGCCTTCTTACCAGTTAATTTACCCATAATTTGTTCCCTCTGTTAATTAGGCCTTGAGAGCCTGAAATGCTTCGATAGTTTCTACCGGAGTGACCTTCACGTCGCGGCTGATCTTGCGCATGAGGCCCATGAGGACCTTGCCGGAACCCACTTCGACGCCCTGAGTAACACCCAGGGAAATAGCCTTGTTCATGCAGTCGTTCCAACGGACCGGAGATACCAGCTGGCGAACCAGCAGGTCTGCGATTTCCTTGCCGGAGGTGACAGGTTCGGCAATCACGTTAGCGATGACCGGCTTAGCCACATCGTTGAAGGTAGTCTTTGCAATAGCTTCTGCCAGACCCGGCTGAGCGAACTGCATCAGCGGAGAGTGGAAAGCACCGGACACTGCCAGAGGAATAGCCTTGATACCAGCAGCGGCGCAGTTTTCCACCAGCTTTGCAACGCCTTCCTGAGCGCCAGACACAACGATCTGACCCGGGCAGTTGATGTTTGCAGGAACCACGACGCCAGCATCCTTGACGGCTTCGCAAAGTTCCAGAATTTTGTTTTCTTCCTGGCCCATGATAGCGGCCATGGCACCCGGGTTCTTGGAACCAGCGGAAGCCATCAGTTCGCCACGAGTGCGAACCAGGCGGAGACCGTCGGCGAAGCTGAATCCGCCGGCAGCGTAGATAGCAGAGTATTCACCCAGGGAGTGACCTGCCACGTAATCAAATTCAAAGCCTTCTGCCTTGAGGATTTCCATGACCATTGCGGACACGGTGAAGAGAGCGGGCTGAGTATTGTCAGTGCTCTTGAGGACATCTTCCGGACCTTCAGCCATCAGCTTGGACAGAGAGAAGCCGAGGATTTCGTCTGCTTCCTGCATGATCTTCTTAGCAGGTTCAAAAGTAGAAGCGAGGGTCTGGCCCATACCGACGTACTGTGCGCCCTGGCCAGGGAAGAGAAGAATAGTCTTGGACATTGTTATTCCTTAGTGTAAACAATTGTTCGTTTTTAATCGGTACAAACTTACAAAAATATTAGCGGACTTAAAAGACCAAAGGGTAAAAACCTACTTACAAAAAGATAACGAAAGACTTACACCGAAGGACAAACGTAACTTATTGAGAATCAACAAGATAGCACGGTCCGGAATTTTGAAGGGACATGAAAAAAGACAGGATTTTGGTCCTGTCTTTTGCAAACTCGAATTGCTAGATCCCCGGTCAAGCCGGGGATGACAAAAAAGTTTTTATGCCTGAGCGGGAGCTTCGGCGGCTTCGTCCTTGATTTCGGCGAGACGTGCGTTCACGTTCTTAGCCACACCGAGGCGAGCATACTTAGCGGCAACTTCCACAGCCTTTTCGATAGCCAGAGCGTCGGAACGGCCGTGAGCGATAATGCCAGTACCATTGAGGCCCAGGAGCAGAGCGCCACCGGTCATGCGGTAGTCCCACATGTTATCGAAGTTGCGACCAGCTTCGGTATCGATGGAACCGAACATCTTGTGGTGCATTTCGTAGAAGCCTTCGATCATCTTGAGGATGACGTTACCGGTAAAGCCGGAGGTCACAGCCACGTCGGCCTTGGACATGATCAGGTCTTCACCTTCGATGTTACCGATGAAGTTCACGGGAGCGTTCTTGAGGAGCTGATAGGTTTCCTGGAGAACTGCGGGGCCCTTGTGTTCTTCTTCGCCCATGTTCACCAAGCCAACCTTCGGCTTTTCGCGACCGAAGTAGGTTTCAGCAAATGCAGAACCAGCGATGGCGAAGTCAACCAGAACGGAAGCGCGTTCGTCAACGTTAGCACCAGCGTCCACGAGAACGATGGGCTTTTCGGCGGTGGGAATCACGCAACCGATAGGCGGACGAGCGAATTTGTCTGTAGTCTTACCCAAGAGCATAAGGCAGCTAGCCATCATGGCGCCGGAGTTACCAGCACTGACGGATGCGTCTACCAGACCCTTCTTCTGGAGGGCAACGCAAGTGACCAGACCAGAGTTGGGCTTCTTCTTGAGGACCATGACAGGATGTTCATCCATGGCAACCGGCTCCGGTGCATCGACCACGGAAATACCGGTACCGGTATAACCGCGCTTGGCGAGACCAGCCTTGACCTCGGCCTCAGGTCCGCACAAAACGATGTGCAGATCGGCATCCTTGTTGGCAGCGTTAATAGCGCCATCGATCACAACGTCGGGAGCAAAATCGCCACCCAGAGCATCCAAAGCTACTTTAACCATGGTAGACTTCCTTATACAACAAAACTTTTGACCACGAGGGTCTTATCAAACAAAAAAGGTAAGCTCCGGGTACACCAGAGCTTACCTTAATATAGTCTAAAAATTAGGCTTCTGCCTTCATGTCGACAACTTCTACACCATTGTAGAAACCGCAAACCGGGCAAACGCGATGCGGACGCTTCACGGAACCGCAATGATCGCAAGTAGCCATAGCGGGCACTTCCATCTTCCAGTGGGTACGACGCTTGTCACGACGAGCGGTGGAAGTTTTTCTTTTAGGTACAGCCATTTTTAACTCCTGTTATTCTAGTTGCCCTTGGACATTTTGTCTTTGAGGGCCTTGAGTTTGTCCCAGCGGGGATCCGTCGGCTTTTCGCCAGCTTCATCCTCTGCCGGATTGTTGTTTGTTACAAAGATAAAATCTTCGTCAGGATTTTTCACGGGTGCTTGGGGTTCCTGAAGCAAAATAAGCTCACGAACGCACTCGGAAACATCTACGAAGTACTGCCCCTGGGGGATCTTGTAGGCATAGACGTCAACGTCTTCCTCGTCAAGTTCCTGTTTTGCAATCTGAATTCGTTCAACTTCGACCACGATTTCAGTGGAGAAGGGTCGGTCAAACGGTTCCAGAGAGCGGGAGCAGGTTAGCGTCTGCACGCCGGAGATCGTACCAGTCACAAGCCACTTGTTGTCGCCTTCGGGGCTAACCAGCACCTGAGCTACCAGATCGCCCTTTAGGTGCAGTTCGTCGAAGAGTTCAGGGGCATCGGCATGGGACCAGACCACCTGGCGGTCTTCGGGTTCAGAAAGTGTTTGTGCAATATCGATTCTCAAAGTAGCGCAAATTTAGTAAAACGTGAACTTTAGGTCAACGATTGCTGGACCTTTTTATAGACCAGTTCGGGGGGCAGATAATGCAAAATCATCTTTTCCAACTGGGCCCCACGTATGGGTTTTGCCAGAATGTCGTCAAAACCGGCAGCCAGGTACATTTCCTTGGCTCCCACCACGGCATTGGCGGTTAGGGCAACAATTCTTGCGGTGGCGGACTTATTTTCGGTCATTTCATGGAGGCGTCTTACGGTTTCCATGCCATCCATTTCCGGCATCATGTGATCCATAAAGATGATGTCGTAGCGGTTGGTTTCCACCTTGTTCAGACATTCCTGGCCACTCATAACGGTGTCGATCTGCATTCTGGAATGCTTCAGCAGGCCCTTCACCACCATGAGGTTCATCTTGTTGTCATCCACCACCAGGATTCTAGCCTGGGGCGCCTCGAAACTTTCGCGGTACACGTCCGCCTGCTTTTCCTTGCCTTCCAGCTGTTTCTGGAGGTTTCCTATGGGAGTCGCGTCCACCACGTCCTGAACCAGACGGAAGCTAAAGTCAGAACCTTCCCCGTAGTTGCTTTCCAGTTCCAGGGAGGAGCCCATCAGTTCCAATAGCCTGAGGGTAATGGATAGACCAAGCCCGGTGCCCTGAATACTGCGGTTGCGGGACTCATCCACACGGCGGAAAGATTCAAACAGACGCTGGCGGTCTTCTTCCCGAACGCCAATACCCGTATCCTTGACGGACACGTAAAGAATGCACTTCGGGCCTTCTACCTCGCTCCTTACCGTCAGGGTGACGGAGCCCTTGTGGGTATACTTGATGGCATTGGACAGAAGGTTGGAGATAATCTGACGAATACGGACGTCATCGCCCCGCAATACGGAAGGCACATTTTCCATGATGTCCGTTTTTAATTCCAGGCCTTTTTCCACCACACGGGGATTAAACATGGTGACCAGGTCGTTAATCATGGAAGAGGGCTTATAGTCCGCAGGAATAATATCCATCTTGCCGTTTTCAATTTTGGAGAAGTCCAGCACATCGTTAACGAGGGACAATAGCATATTGCCGGCCTGCTTGATGTTGCGGGCGTATTCTGCAGTTTCTTCGGCAGATGCCCCACGAAGAATCATCTCGTCCAGACCCAGAATGGCATTGATGGGAGTACGGATTTCGTGGCTCATGTTGGCAAGAAAATCACCCTTGGCCTTGTTGGCGATTTCCGCCTCACGCTGAAGCTTTTTCTGTTCCCTGTAAGACTTTTCCAGAGCATTTTGTTCATCGTAATAAATGTTCTTTTGATACACGACCGTCACCACCACGGTAAGTCCCACCACAAAGGCAGATCCCATAGTACTGATGTAGGAGTCCAGGAGATTGGTAAAGGTGTAGACATGCTGCGGGCAGTAATAACCAAAGATATAGCAAGCCCCGTCCAGCAGGGACGCAGCCCCCATGGCAATCAGCATTCTACGGCCCTTCAGGGCAAAGGCGATATAGAAGAACTCGTAGACAAACCAGATATTTACGCCACTGTGAATGCCACCGGAAAAGAGCCAAATGGTAGGCATGGCAATCAGGATACCCGCCACCAAAATCCAGAGGCCCAGTTCTTCGTGGCCATTCCGTCTTGCCACAAAGGAAGCGCCAATCATGCCAATGATAACACCACCTACCGTTAGAATTCCCACATAGTCTACGGAGGCCGCAAGACAAATCAGCAAGCCCAGGAGGGACCCGATAATTCCCGTAATCATGAACATGAGATTCATACGTTTTTCCAGAGGAACACTGTGATCGTACATGAAGCTCACGGGAGTGAATATGCAGGTGGACCAGTAAAATACAATGGCCGCAAAGCTACAGGCGAGGGCGGAGTAATCCATTCTCTGTCCGCCGAAAAAATCCGGGAAAATGAAGGTGGCAAGATTCAGGAGGATGACCGCAAAGATGGACGCCGCCACATAACCGTACCTGCGCTTGAAACCATCAGAAACGATGGACCACTTACGTACGAGAAGTATCAGGGACAGCACCACCAGGGAGCTGCTGAAAACCACATGATAATAGAACGGGGCGTGAATGACCAGACGGAACTTGTTGTACAATGGGCTAGGAACAAAACCCGTCCAGATTTCCAAGAAAGGATTTATTAAAAAACCTACGGAATCAATGGCGGCAAGGGCAATGAGAGCAAAAGCCGCAGCACGATAAACCGTCGATTTTTTCAGTTCCACCAGGTTCGCCACAAAGCACGTCATGAACAGAAGCATCACGTCCATGCCTATATAGTAGGCGCTGGTAAGCCAGGAGAATAAGGTTTCGTGGGAAACGCAAATGCGGAGGAGATAGACAAATACCAGATAACCACAGCCAAAGCTGGTAAAGGCAAGCTTTTTACCGAGGAACCCGCCCTTGCGGATGGCCATTATGGAAATGACAACATCCATAAGCCCTAAAATCAGGGATGCAGCAACAAATACAATCAAAAACACGGACACTAGATAAAACCTCTATCCTGAACAGTACCTTGTTTTCCGCAAAAACCCATCCAAAACGTAATAAAAAAGAAACATTTCTGCGGATAAAATCCCGATTACACCCTTAATTTAGGAGAGGCTCCGCATTATTAAAATTGGTTTTATATCTATTTTTGCGGCGGATTATGGTATTCACTACGGTCACATACGTTGTTATCGGGCTGTTGTCAGCGTTCTGTCTGTTCTACGCCTACCTGGAGTTTAGGTTCTTCAGGGCGTTGGGAACCGTACGTAAGGGCAACTCCGACGTAGAGCAACCACCTAAGGTAAGTATCCTGATTGCCGCCCGTAACGAAGAGGCTGGCATTCGGGAGACTCTGGATTCCGTGATGCAGCAGGATTACCGCGGATTCTGGGAAGTCTGGGTAGCGGATGACCGCAGTACGGACAGCACCCCCAAGATTTTGGAAGAATACAAGGCCAAGTATCCGGAAAAATTCAATGTTCTGACCATCAAGGAAATTCCGGAAGGAGCTAGCCCCAAGAAATTCGCCCTGAGTCAGATGATTGAAGCCTGTAACGGCGAAATTCTCTGCCTGACGGATGCAGACTGCATTGTGAAGCCCACCTGGATTACAGGCATCGTGGCAGAATTCGAGCCGGGTATCGAGCTGGTGGCAGGTCATTCCTACATTCCTACCGTGAAAGGCAAGTCCAGCGTGCTGATTTGCATGCAGGCGGTGGAGACTCTTATATATAGAGTGGCGGGAACGGCAGGACTTGCCATGCACCTCCCCCTGACCAGCACCGGAAACAACCTGGCTTACCGCAAGAGTTTCTTCAAGAGCGTGAAGGGTTTCGAAGGCGTCCTCAAGATTCAGAGTGGAGACGACGACCTCTTGATGCAGAAGCTGGCAGCGGACCGTCCCTGGGCCATGCGCTACTGCATTTCCGAAAGCACGTTCGTGACCACCAACGGCAAGGAAACATTGAAAGAACTTTGGGAACAGCGCAAGCGCTGGGCCTCCAAGACCGTCTATTACACACCGAAAATTGTATTCGTGCTGAGTATGGTATTCCTGTTCCTGCTCATGCAGTGTGTTGCGGCGGCACTTTCCCCCTTTAGCTTTACTGTTTTTGCGGCCACTGCGATAACATTCGTGATCAAGTGTGCCGGCGACCTGATTTTAATACTCCGAGGGTTACGTGTATTTAGGCAGGAACACCTGATCAAGTGGTGCATTCCTGTGGAATTCATACACGCCCCTTTTACAGTCCTTGCCGTTATTTTCGGCGTGCTGGGACGCTTTAAATGGAAGTAAGATATGGCAACTGCAAAGACCACACCCAAGACTTTGATTATTGCAGAAAAACCTAGCGTAGCCCTGGACCTGGTGAAGGTCCTTGGCCAGAAGAACTTTACCAAGGGCAACGGCGTCTACGAAAGCGACACGACCATCGTGAGCCACGCCATCGGCCACCTGGTGGAAATTGCCGATCCCAAGGAAATCGACGAACGCTATAAGAAGTGGGAAATGAGCACGCTGCCTATGCTGCCGGAAAAATTTCCCCTTTCCGCAAACCCGCAGACCAAGAGCCAGCTTTCCATACTCAGCAAGTTGATCAAGCGCAAGGATGTGACGACCCTGGTGAACGCATGCGATGCGGGCCGCGAAGGTGAACTGATTTTCTTCTACATCCTGGACTACGTCCTGAAGGGTAAGCTTGCGGGCAAGACCATCAAGCGTCTGTGGATGCAGAGTATGACTCCTGCGGCAATCCAGGAAGCTTTTGACAATATGCGCGACGGCGCCGACATGGAAAACCTGAAGGCAGCGGCCATTTGCCGTAGTGAAGCCGACTGGCTCATTGGCATGAACGGTAGCCGCGGCCTGACCGCTTACAACAGCTCCATGGGCGGTTTCCAGATTACACCCTGCGGTCGAGTGCAGACCCCGACGCTGGCCATCATTGTGAACCGCGAGGAAGAACGCCATCAGTTCGTACCCAAGAAGTTCTGGACCATTGACGCCGACTTCGACAATGACGGAAACAACTACCAGGGTAAGTGGTTCACGCCCAACGGGGACAGCAAGCAAAAGCAGATTTTTGACGAAAAGACGGTTCAGGACATTCTGAAAAAATGCAAGGGCAAGACAGGCTCCATCGAAGAGACTACCGCCCCCAGTTTCCAGAAATGCGGCCAGCTCTATGACCTGACCACCCTCCAGCGAGAAGCCAACAACCGTTTCGGCTTTAGCGCAAAGACCACCCTTTCTATCGCACAGGCACTGTACGAACGCCATAAGGCAACCACCTATCCTCGTACTGACAGTCGCTGCCTGCCGGAAGACTACGTTGGCCCTGTGAAGACTACCCTAGGAAAGATTACCGGAAGTCTCAGTACCTTCGCGCAGACCGCCCTGAATAACAACTGGGTGGTGAAGACTCCTAAGGTTTTCGACAACAAGAAGATTTCCGACCACTTTGCCATTATCCCTACAGGCGTGATGCCCACGGACCTGAGCGAAGCCGAACAGAAAGTGTTTAACATGATCTGCCAGCGCTTTATCGCAGTGTTCTTCCCGCCTGCAAAGTACCTGAACACCACCCGCATTACCACCGTAGAAGGCGAAACCTTCATTACGGAAGGTAAGATCCTGGTGGAACCGGGCTTTAAGGCCGTATACGGCAAGGATGCTGACGACGAAGCCAATATCCCGCAGCTGAAGGGCGATAAGGCAAAGGCTGTCGAAGTCACCTCCAAGGAAGACTTTACCAAGCCTCCTGCACACTACACCGAAAGCACCCTCCTTTCCATGATGGAAAGTGCAGGTAAGCTGGTGGAAGATGAAGAACTCCGCGACGCCATGAAGGAACGTGGCCTCGGCACCCCTGCTACCCGCGCCGCCATTATTGAAAAGCTTGTAACGGACAAGTACGTGGTCCGCGACGGCAAGGACATGATCGCCACAGCCAAGGCATTCGACCTGATCAAGGTGCTGAAGGCCATGGACATCGAAGCTCTCACTAGCCCGGAACTGACCGGCGAGTGGGAATACAAGATGGAACAAATTGAAAAGGGCAAGGAAACCCGCGAAAACTTCATGAATGGCATTGTGGAAATGACCCGCACCATGGTGAAGAACATCAAGGGATTCAAGGAAGAAAGCACTACCGGCGAAGCAAGCTTTAGCCCGGTGAACGGCAAGAAGGTTTTCGAGACCGTCAGCCGTTACACTACCGAAGACGGCATTGTCATCCGCAAGATGGTTGGCGGCAAGCGTCTTTCCAATGAAGAAATTGTAGAACTTCTTACCAATCGCAAGATTGGACCTCTCACGGGGTTCCGTAGCAAGAAGGGCGCTGAATTCTCCGCGGTTGTGATCATCAACGACCAGAATAAAATCGAGTTCGTCTTCGACGACAACAAGGAAGGCGCTGAAATCGAATTGGGACAGCAGGTAGGCAACTCCCCGCTGGACAATTCCGCCGTGTACGAAACCATGACGGGTTACGTCAGCGACAGTTACGTGAAGAAGGAACCTAGCGGTTTGCAGCTTCCCAAGATTCTTTTGGGTAAGGAAATCCCGCTGGAACAAATCCAGAAGATGCTAACTGGCACGGACGTAAAGACAGACCTGATCAAGGGTTTCCGCAGCAACAAGACTCACCGCTCCTTTGACGCCTTCCTGTACATCGACAAGAAGGGCAAGCTGAAGTTCGATTTCCCGCCCAGGGAATTCAAGCCTCGCCGCTGGGGAGCCAAGAAGACATCCGCTGATAAGGGCGCCGCTGAAGATTACGTTCCGTAATGAATCTTAGAGCAACTGTTACATTGGTGTTTGGAATGTTCTGCGCAGGACTTGCGCAGGATTCTTCTGCTACGCAGGAAGTTGCAATTCCTACTGCTCTGGATAGCGCCGTTATGCAGGTGCAGCCTGATACTGCAGGCTCTCCAGAGTCAACCGCCAGCACGGAAGAATCCGCGGTCAGCGAATCCGTCGAGGGGAATAACGTCGCGGAAAATAACGTCGCGGCCACTGCGGATTGCAACGAGGCAGAAACGCCTTACAACCTTCCCTGCGAGCTGATGCCCTTATGGAATTCCATGACCATCAAGCAGAAGGCTGCCCAGATGGTGATGGTCTACATGACCCCTGCCGACTTTATGCTGAAGCACGAATTTGGCGGCTACCTGGTGATGAAAAACCACTTGAAGGATCTGGAAAAGTTCAAGAAGAACATTGAGACCGTCAATCGTGAAATGAAGATTCCTCCCGTAGTTGCCGTAGACCAGGAAGGCGGCCGCGTGAATCGAATCGGAAACATCGATCCTAAGTGGGAACGTACCCCTAGCGCAAAAGCCATGCGCAAGATGAGCGAAGATTCCATTCGAAATATCGCAGCACAAATTGGGCAGGAGCTTCACAAGCTGGGTATCAACATGAACCTGGCTCCGGTACTGGACCCGTCCAAAGACAGCCGCGGGAAGCAGTCCTTTATGGAAGAGTCCCACAGGTCCTGGGGTTTTGATACCACAAATGCACCTAAGGTTAGAGCCTTCGTGCAGGGCATGCGAGAAAGCGGAATCATTTGCGTGTCCAAGCATTTCCCGGGATATGACTCCTGGACCAATAGCGACCACCAGATTGCCATTAGTGCCACTCCCAAGAAAAGCATTTCCAAGAACATTGCTTTTTTCAAGACGTTGGCCAATGATATTCCCGTCACCATGATGAGTAGCGTGCGATTTGTCCGCGTGTCCAATCGTCCTGCGGTGTTTGAACCGCAAATCGTGAAGCGCGCCCGCATGATGTCTCCCGAAACCGTAATCCTGACAGATGACTTGTGGGGCGTTTCCCTGCGAGCTTGGATTAGCGGGACGGAACGAGTGAAGGGAAAGAATTATCCGGCTAAAGACTTCAAGAAACTGGTACAGACGGCGCTTACCTCTGGAAATGACATGTTCATGACCACCTTCCCCAAGAAGGGTGTGGATATGATCAACTATTTATCTGTGATGGCGCTGCAGAATGCGAAGTACCGCAAGCGGGTGGAGGAATCCTGCGCTCGCATCCTCAAGATGAAGCATAAAGCAGGTTTAATATGATGCAAGGGGGCCGGGCCCCCTTTTTTGTTTGTGGGACGCTAAAGCGTCTCCACAAAATATATCTAGATATGCAGGCAGGAAGTATTTGGATGCAAGGGGCTCTGCCCCTTGGAACCTGATGGTTAAAGCGTTTTACCCTTAGGGATGTTGCGGATTTCCTTGCGGAGTTTTTCGGGGCCGACTTTCTGGAGGCATAGCTTCAGAATTTCTGCGGCGGCCATAGCGTCTGCTAATGCGCGGTGATGATTGAAATCCGGAAGTTCCAGAGATTCTATGAGATTGTGCAAGCTGTAGCTGGGGAATCCCGGGAAGAACTTGCGGGAAAGTTTGACGGTGCAGAGGCGGGGCGGATTCAGCTTGATGCAGGCCCGACGCATTTCCGCACAAAGGAACTTGCAATCGAACTGCACATTGTGCGCCACGAAGATTCGATCCTGAATCAGTTCCGCGATTTCTTCTGCCACATCGTTAAACTGGGGCTGGCCGGAAACCATTTCATCCGTAATGCCGGTGAGTTTTACCACAAAGGGCTGGATGGGCATTCCCGGGTCCAGCAATTTCTGGTAGGTTCCAACAACTTCAAAATCATCCAACAGGACAATACCCACTTCGGTAATGCGTCCATTTTCAGGAGTACCGCCAGTGGTTTCCAAATCGACTACGGCGAATTTCATTACTTCACCGGAATGTCAAATTCGAGAGTGGAGCGAGTGCTTTCGCTAATGACCTTAGCCTTTAAAACTGCAGACTTGGGCTTTGCAAAGAGAGGCACTACCAGCAAATTAGAGATGCCCTTGTCTTCGCTGGGAGTAGCTTCCGTATCCCTGGCGGACTTGGAAAATACAGGATTTTTACCCTTGTCGTATATGTAATAAGTCAAATCGCGGGGCATGCCCGGTTTAATCTGGTTGGTGGGAACCTGGAAATAGACGATGCCGCCCTTGGGCACGGAACGCAGGCTATCCTTGATTTCTTCTTCGGTTGCAAATTCCGCATCCATAGCCATACGGATATCTTTCTTCAGCTTATCCACGCTTTCGTAGGCGATGGAAATTTCAAACTTGGCATCTTCCGGAATGGAGGTGGGGCGAACATCACGAACGTTCTTGTTGTTCTGATAATATTCCCAGCGACCATTATCGTGAAGAATTACAGCTACGCCAGAAGACGTGGTAGCAACAATATCCACAGCAAAAGCGGCGCCTGCAAATAAGGAGGCGGTCAACAAAGCGCCTGCAAATGTACGGAAAGAAAAAATACGAGACATAAAAACCTGATAAACCTTTTTCACAAATATAACCACAAAATCCCTAAACAAAGCAGGAGGCCTTAAAAGACCTCCTTATTTTTTTATTGCGTGATTCGGGATTTCCTAGCGGAGCATGTCGCAGACTTCCGGGCCAATTTCACCATTCTGGATGGTGGTCACCAAAAGGCGCTGCTCAATGTCTCCCGCGGGATCACGGGGGCCCAGGAACTTGTCACCACGATTCAAATCTTCCAGCAGGCGTTCTGCAAGAGCCGCATGGAGTGCAAGACTTGCATCAATGTACTTCAGGTGAGTGGGCTCTTCCAGAATGAAATTCAGAGGAGCCTTCCTGTTCAGCACGCGGAATGCAGAAACCAAGGTTCCGTATTCATCTTCCACGCCCATATTGGCGCAAACCACCTTCGTATTGCCTTGGAGGAATTGAACCACAGAAAGAGTCAGAGCGCTCTTGATGCCCGTTGCAGTAACCATGTAGTCAGAATTTTCCACCGATTCCAGCACGGCCTTTTCATTCTGATAATCCACGATAGTCACGTCGTTATTTTCCAGCACATGGGAAAAGTCTGTACTGGAATTGCGATTCTTTGTATCCGTAATGGTGGTCACCTGCATTCCACGACGAACACCCTGGAGAGCAATTCCGCAGCCCACCTTACCGCTACCGAAAACCACCAGCTTCTTATTTTCGAAGTCGTGATAATTCAACTGTTCCAAAGCCCTGAAATAGCCATCGCCAGTACCAAGCGTTGTTTCAATTCGCTTGACTATACCGCTATCGGCCACATAAACCGGGAACTGGGATTTTTCAAAGAACTGCACGCCACTGCGGGTCAATTCCACAAAGCCCTTTCGAGGATTGCAGAAGGAGAACTGGCCGGCACAATCCAGAATCAAGTCGAAATCATCGGCAACGGAACCGTTCTTTACGTCTTCGGCATTCACCACAGCCACCCCATTTTCCTTCAGGCAGGAAATGATCTTTGCATCATAGGGCATGACAGAGGAATAACCAACGAACACCTCGGCACCACCTGCCATGAGTGTACGGTACTGCAAAAGGGTGTTTCGATAAATCGGGGTACCTACCAGAACCTTCAAGCCCTCAAAGGGACGGTTGCGAACCCACAAATCAGCAAGATACGCCAACGCGGGATATTCACGAGGCTCATAATGTTCGTTGATAATATCTTCAAAAAGCATGGGAGCAATATTAGTAAAACTAAACAGATACTATATTTCACAAAAAAATAGAAGGACTAAATATGAAACGCCTTGTAAAGAAATGGGTTGAGCTCAGCCTCATTATCCGAATTGTCGCCGGTCTCATTCTTGGCGCTACACTTGGATTGTTGGCACCGCAAATCAGCGCCATCGGCATTCTAGGCACGATCTTTGTCGGCGCACTAAAGGGCGCAGCCCCAATTCTTGTTTTCGCCTTGGTAGCAAGTTCCATCGCTGGTGCCGGAGATGGCATCGGAAGTCGTTTCCGCCGAGTTATCATCCTTTACATCATCAGTTCCCTTAGTGCCGCCGCCATCGCCGCTCTTGGCAGCGAGATTTTCCCCGTCAGCATGAAACTTTCCATTTCCGCAGCAGAAGGTGCAGCCCCAAGCGGCATAGGAGAAGTACTCACCAATCTAGTCAAGAACTGCGTACAGAACCCCGTTGCGGCTCTTGCAGGAGCAAACTACATCGGTATACTCTTCTGGTCCATTGTATTCGGATTCGCCTTAAAGAAACTCCCCGCCGACCACTGCATCACCGTCATTACCGATACATCCGCCGCAATCACCCAAGTCATCCGCTGGATTATCCAGATGGCACCCTTCGGCATTATGGGCCTGGTATTTTCTTCTGTTTCCGAAAACGGTATGAGCATCTTCGCGGACTATGGTAAACTGCTTGCCCTGTTGGTAGGCTGCATGCTGGTTGTCGGCCTGATTCTAAATCCCCTCATTGTCGGGATCTACCTACGCAAGAATCCCTATCCGCTTGTTTTCCGTTGCCTCCGCGACAGCGGCATCACGGCATTCTTCACCCGCAGTTCGGCTGCAAATGTTCCCGTAAACATGGCACTCTGTGAACGTCTAGGCCTGGAAAAAGACTTCTATTCCGTTTCTATTCCCCTAGGCTGTACAATCAACATGTGCGGCGCTGCCGTAACCATCGCAGTCATGACACTGGCTGTAGCAAACACCTTGGGAATCCACGTTGATTTTCCCACCGCATGCATCCTTTGCATCATGAGTGCCTTCGGCGCCTGTGGAGCATCTGGTGTTGCCGGCGGATCCCTGTTCCTCATTCCCATGACCTGCTCCATTCTTGGAATCAGCGGAGACATTTCCATGCAGGCCGTTGCCGTAGGCTTTATCCTGGGCGTTGTACAGGACTCCATGGAAACCGCCCTGAATTCCAGCAGCGACGTCATCTTTACAGCCACTGCAGAATACCGTCACCGACAGAAACAGGGTAACAACATCTAAAACAAACCGTTAGATCTTAATCACTCTGGAAGCGCCTTAACCGGCGCTTCTTTTTTTCGACCCCGCCTTGACAATATACCAATCGGTATACTAAATTATTATACCGAACGGTATAACACTTTTTCAAGGAGTGAATCATGAGGCCAAACCATATTTACCACGTTTTCCCTCTAGGGGCTTTAAGGAACGGCAACATCCGCGAACTCACTAGCATCATCCCCCACATGCAAAGTCTGCGAATGGATTCCATTATGCTGGGGCCCATTTTCAAGAGCGAAACCCACGGTTACGACGTGACGGATATGTACCAGGTCGACCCGCGCCTGGGAAACAACGAGGATTTGAAACAGATGGTCCGCGACTTCCATGAGGCGGGTTTCCATGTGTATCTGGATGCGGTATGGAATCATTCCTCCCGACATCATTTTGCTTATAAGGACCTGCGGGAGAAGGGGCGAAACTCTCCCTACGCCGCCTGGTACAGAAACCCAAATTTTGACAAGCCCAACCTTTGCGGCGATACATTTACGGTAGACTGCTGGGCCGGTTTCCAGGAACTGCCCGCGTTCAACCTGCAGAATCCCGAGGTGGAGCGGGAGCTGATCCATTGTGCGGAATACTGGATGGACGAATTCGACATTGACGGAGTTCGCCTGGACGCCGCCGAGAATATGGACCTTGGATTCCTGAAACATCTGGCTGACGCTTGCCACCGGAAGCGACCCGATTTCTGGATGATGGGAGAAGTTGTATTCGGCGATCCCACGCGATGGCTAGACGCCGGCCTGAATTCCGTCACCAACTACCAGACTTACAAATCCCTCTGGAGTTCCATCAACGATGGAAACATGTTTGAACTGGCTTACAACCTGAATCGATTCTTTGATGATAAGAGCGGAATCTGCAGGAATTCCAGGCTCCAGTTATTTAACGAGAATCATGACGTGAGCCGCATTTACAGCGTACTGAAAAATAAGGCGGACAACTACCTGCAACACTTTTTATTCTATACGCTGCCAGGCGTTCCCACGCTCTACTATGGCGAGGAATTCGGGCTGGACGCAACGAAAGGCGGGAGCGATGACTGGAATTTAAGACCCGCCATGCACGTAGAGAATGGCAACATTCTGTTCGAAGGCTCCCTCGGGGAAACTCAGGCCAAGTCCCGTCCCGGCAAGGAAAATCTTCTTGCAGTTATACGCCATCTGGCAAGCGTCCGGCAAGATTCCAGCGCCCTTCGGGAAGGCGGCTACCAGCAGGAATTTGTACATTCGCGACAGCTGGCTTTCTGGCGCACCCATCAGGACGGAGACGTTCTGGTTGTCGCCAACCTGCAGGATGCGCCCGTCCAATTCGAGATAGACCTGCGGAAGCATTTCGGGTGCGGCAGTATTCCCCCGAAATGGGCGGACCTCATGAATCCTCACAAGACCTTGATTCCCAGCGGGGGTTCAAGCACTCGCATTCTCACCCTGCAAATTCCGTCCAAGTGGGGATGCATCCTTATACCTAGTGGTATATAAAGGTATATTGTAGGTCATGAGTACGAAAGAAGTTTTGTTACAGCAGGCCCTGATCCTTTTCCGTAAGGAAGGTTACGACGCTACCGGCGTGCAGAAAGTTGCGGACGCCGCAGGCGTTGGCAAGCCCACGCTGTACCATTACTTCGGGAACAAGCGAGGTCTCCTGAATGCCGTACTCACCACAAACCTGGAAAGTTTCTGGAACCAGTTCAACGCCGCCGTCACATACGATCACGATATCGTCAAGACTCTGGAAAACGTCGCTCGCGTCTACTTCGATCTGGCCAAGCGAAATCCCGAATTTTACGCCTGGTTTTCCACCATGGTGAACACGCCTGACGAAGGGGACATCCACGACGAAGTGAAGCCTCTTTACGAAAAACAGCTGAACGCACTGATGGAACTGTTCCTTGCCGCAAGTCAAGATCACGGCAACATGAAAGGCCGCCACCAGCGTTACGCCTACTCTTTCCTGGGAGTCATCAACTCCAGCGTGCAGGCCCATCTAAACGGGCTCATTAAACTGACAGACCGCGAAGCCTTCGACATCTGCCATCAGTTTATGTACGGAATTTTCTCCTAATCCCACCCTACATAATTGAGGAGGTACTTTAGTACCCCTCAACAACAAAGAAAAAGCCAAACAAGCTTCGCTTGTGATGGCGCATTTCTTTGTTCGGGGTTCCAAGGGGCAGAGCCCCTTGCATCACTTATCCACGCTGATGAGCTGGGCAGGGCCACGGCCAGGCAGGGGCTTGAAGATTTTCACCCAGGCAGGCATTTCCTCACCGAAGGCTTTCATATTGCAGGTGAAAACGTAATTCATCCCAGCAACCACCTGAGATGCAACGCTAATGGGCGTTAAGTTCAAGTAGCCATAATCCTTCGTAGCTTCCGCAAATACAGCCAGATCTTCTTCGGAGGGAACACGCAAGTCGCCATAAGCGCCTACGAAAGCTTCCTCATCCGTACCGGCACGAACTGCAGCGATGTGCTTTTCAATTTCTTCAGCCAAATTCACTTCGGGATTATTAGCGCGGCGATTGGAAATACCATAGGAAAGAACCACATTGGCATTGGGTTCCAGAGCCTTTAACTCCTTGGCACTAGCCAGACGGCCGCCGCTTCCGTAAGTGCAGAAAGGCACCACCACCTTTCCACTCAGGTCATTGGAATCCAGGAAGGTGTACATGGGCGGCGCATAGAAGCCAAACATGATGGGAGCGCCCACGTAGATGGTATCGTAAGCGGCAAGGTCCACCTTGGGATTCTGAAGAGCGGGCCACTGTTTGGATTCGCGTTCCCCGCGGACAGCCACAATGGTGCTGTCATAAGTGGAGGGATAATCTTTCACCAGCTTCAACTCCACAGAACCCGCGTTCAGCTGCTTGGCAAATTCTTCAGCCACCTTCTTGGTGGTTCCACCCTGCGAATAGTAAATCACGAGATTCTTGGAAGATGCAGGTTGTGCAGCATCCATCTTTTGAGCAGGTTCTGTTTTCTGTTCGTTGCAGGCGGTAAGGCATGCGGCAATAGCGATGGATCCAAAAACACTGAAGAACTTTTTCATAACGACCTCTTTGTTCATTACAAGTATAACAAAAGCCCTCCCGCATTCACGGGAGAGCTCGGATGGATGGATACAAGTTTTTGAGGACTATTTGTACATGTAGCTTACGCCATTGGGGAATTTGATTTCAGTCATGCCGGAGGTTTCCACCTGAGCAACGGACTTTACGTCACCGCCATAGATTACCATGCTGCCGGAACCCTGTGGCTTTGCGGCTGCGTTAGAAGCGCCATAGTAATTGCTGCTGGTGTAGCTAGTAGCAGAACAGCTGGGATATTCTTCAGTACGGCTGCCGAAACCAATCAGGACACCGCCCGTAATGGTAAAGCCGTTATCCGTATCGATCAAGCCGCCGGCCATATTGGTAGAGCAGCCAGATCCAGAGCTACTGCCACCCCAATTTCCGCCCGGAGCCATCTGCATGCCGCCACTGGTGCTAGTGGGAATTTCAAGAATCAATACGCCACCAGTCTGAGTTGCAGTTCCATTTGCATCCAGCACGTCGATGTCGTTACCGGAAGCGCTAATGTAGTGATAGCCACCGCTTACCACAATGTAGCCCTTGGAGGAGCTCATCATGCCGCCACCGCCCATGGCCCAGCCCTGGTTACCCGTATTGGAGGAATTATTGTCAGTGCCACCTGCTGCATTCCAGCCGTCATCGGTGCCGTAGGTAGAAGTAATGCCAGCCTGAGCGCGGATGTAGAATGCTTCCATGCCTTCGTAAGCAGTCTTCACATTGACAGTGGAGCCGTTCAGATACAAGGTGGAGTCAGCGTGAATGCCATCGTCCTTAGTAGAGATCGTCACGTTACCGGCGTTCATCCAGATGTTCAAACCAGAGTGGAGGCCATCATCCGTTGCGTCCACCGTAACGGTACCGCCGTTCATATAAACCAGATTGTCCGAAACGATGCCCTTGCCCGTAGACTTGACGCTAACAGTTGCAGCCTCCGTAGAGTCGCTGACCATCACGTAGTTGTAAGCCTGAATGCCGTCATCGCCGGCGTTCACGGTAATGTTGCCGCCGGAGATTACTACAATGCCCTTACCGTCTACAACGCCGGTGCAGTTGCCGTTAGCATCTTCGGTACATTCATCACTTTCAAGACCGTCGCCGGACTTTGCGGTAATATTCAAGGTACCACCGGAAATCACCAGGCTACCCTTACCCTTCAGGCCATTCTGGGCGGCTGTCACCGTGATGTCACCGTTCTTGATCCTGAGATCATTGCTGCTCTGAATGCCGTTATTGTAGTTTGCGGTAACGGTCAATTTGCCGGAGCCCTTGATTTTCAAATCGTCCTTGGCGTAGATGGCAGCCTTTGCAGTATCCTGAGTGCCGTTGACCTTTTCGAACAAATGAGCACTCGCATTGGAACCATCTTCCACAGAGTTTACCGTACCCTTCACCAGATGGAGAACGGTCTTGTCAGCATTCTTCACCAGGATGGGAGCGCCAGAGCTCTTGAGAGTTGCGTTATAGAGATAAAGACCTGTATTGCCTTCGTTTTCAATACCCGGAGTATTCACCACCACCTGGAAATCGGTGGAAGTACCGGTGATGTAGTAATCTGCAGGGCAGGTAATCGTTGCAACGCTTCCTTCCACAGTAACACAGCCATTGTTATTTTCAACGGTAGCGGTAGTGCCAGCAAGCTTCAACATGATTTCGGAACCCGTCAAAGTCTTTGCATCTTCCAGATCCGTATCGTCATCATCGTCGGACGGAATGACCACAGGAGTAGAAGAGGATCCGCTGGATGCAGGGTTCTGCGATGCACTGGAACCGGGATTTACAGCAGCGCTAGAGCTAGAACGCTTCGAGGTCTTCTGAGAACTGCTAGAAGCAGGTTCAATCTGCGGGCAGAGCGCCGCATCTTCAACTACGGAGCCGTCAGCGCAGGTAATGGTAGTAGTCACCACAGAATCTGCAACACCAGAAACTTCTTCACCGGTAGTAGGATCCACTACTGTGGGGCAAAGGGATGCATCATCAACTACGGATCCATCCGTGCAAGTATATGTGGTGACAGAAACCTGGGTGTAGTTTTCTGCAGCGTCGTTCACTGCGTTGTTGGAATCAACAGTGTCAGAGCAAGCGGCAAGAGCCATAGCGGCAGACGCAACAATCAGGGGAAACTTTTTGGAATTCATGATAAACCTCGCTTTTCCAGTAAAGTTACCTTCCGAGGTTCCTGTCCAAAAGTCAAAAAATGTGCTTTGAAAAAAAACTTGAATTTATTTGCGGAACGAAAAATCCCGACCGAGTGAAAGAGTTTCAATTCTTTTTTGAGGCATTTGCCCTTCGAAACAAAGCGTTCCGATTTTTCGAAACTTATTCTGGCCACACGAAGGTGGAATTCAAATCATTCTCGCCGTTATCGATAAGAATATCCTGACCGGTGCAGTTCTTGTTTACGACCGTGAGGAAGTAAACCCACTGGGCTATATCTTCGGGAGATGCCCAGCGTTTTAAAGGCGTCACATCCATAATGCGCTGCCACAATTTTGCATCGTCCATAACAGGGCGGTTCAATTCGGTAGTGACGCCACCCGGCGAAATACTATTGCAGGTAGCGCCAAACTTCGCGAGGCGAATAGCGGCATTCTTCATGTAGGAAAGAAGCCCGCCCTTAGAGGCGGAATATTCCGGAAATTCCGCGCCGGAATGAGCCGAAGCAGAAGCTACCAGCAGAACAGACTTGATGGAACTCTGGAAGGCATACTTCTCCACAAAATTGATGGAGCCCTTCAGATTGATTTCGATGTCACGACCGGAATCCTGGACGCCTGCGTTACTAATCACGATGTCCATGGTCTGTTCTATTTCGGGCAGGGACGACTTATTCGAAACGTCTGCAACGAAATGAAAATATTCAGGATGGTGGATGGAGGATTCCTGAACGTCGACGCCAAAAACCTTAAAGCCGTTCTTCAGGAACAGTTCCGCAATGGCGCGACCAATCCCCTGGCTAGTTCCACTGATCAGGACATTCATTTTCCAGCCTTCATGTTCAAGTATTCACGACCTACGTCATGCTTTTCCCAGCTGCACACCATCTTGTAGCCAATAGGACTAATGACGATTTCGCAAAGCAGTTCCATGATGGAACCTGTAATGGAGCAGACAATCACCTGGGTCATAGTCCAGCCAAAGAATACGTGGCTTACCACCATGGCGAAAATGAAGTTGTCCACAAACTGGGCTACCGCGGTAGAAACGTAGGAGCGGAGAGCAAAATTCTTGAAACCCGTCGTCTTGGTTGTCTTCGCAATCAAATAGTTCACAATGGAATTGACACCGGAGGACGTGAACATGGCCAGGGCGGAGCCCAGCACCACATACCAGGATCCGCCAAAGGTTGCGTTCAGCGAGGCGTTGGCAACGCTTGCCGCATCGGGATTGGAATCGATGTAGCTGTAGAATTCGCCCCACATGCCGGGCGTGCGGGAAAGGAGCGCGAAGAGGCCGCAGGTAACCAAGTTGATGAACAGCGCCACCATGGAAACCTTCATGGCAGCCTTAGGCCCGAACCGTTTGCATATCATGTCCATGCAAAGGAAAGAGAACCAGCTCAAGGTAAAGCCGCAATCCAGGGCCAGATATTCTGTGGAGAATAGCTCCTTGTTGGCGAGCAAGTTCATGCACACCACAGAAAGGACGAAGAAGGTGACTGCGAGAGAGGGGATGTTCCTCAGGAGAACAACGAGGTCTTTCACCTCGTACTTAATCTTTTCAATCATAATAGTTGTTTTTTAAAGAAGGTTAGACAATGACTTCTGTTTACGTAAAATGTAGAAAAGTTCCCCGTCCAATCCAATAGCATTCTTTTAGAGGGACCTATAAGTATTTCCTGTTAGTCAAAACTACCTGTTTTTTCTAAATTTGCCCCCCGAAAGGCGCAGGTCGCGCCGAAATTTAACCGGAGGCTCAAATGGCACTTCAATTCTACAACACCGCATCACGCAAGAAAGAGATCTTTACACTTCCCGAAGGCGTTCCCGCCGTGCGTATGTACTGTTGTGGCCCTACGGTGTACCACTTCGCCCACATCGGCAACCTCCGCACCTACATTTTCGAAGACTTCCTGGTTCGCACCCTGAAGTACTACGGCTACGCAGTAAACCACATCGTGAACATTACCGACGTGGGCCACTTGACCAGCGACGCAGACTCCGGTGACGACAAGATGGAAAAGGGCGCCGCCCGCGAAGGCAAGTCCGTTTGGGACATCGCAAAGTTCTACACCGACGCTTTCATGGCTGACTGGCACCGTCTGAACATTCAGGAACCCACCCGCTGGACTCCTGCCACCCAGCACATCAAGGAACAGATCGAACTGGTCCAGAAGCTGGAAGAAAAGGGCTTTACCTACCGCACCAGCGACGGCATCTACTTCGATAGCCTCAAGTTCCCCCGCTACGCAGACTTCGCCCGCCTGGACGTTGAAAACCTCCGCAAGGGCAGCCGTATCGACATGGGCGAAAAGCATGCCGCTACCGACTTCGCTCTCTGGAAGTTCAGCCCCACCGACAAGAAGCGCGCCATGGAATGGGATTCCCCCTGGGGCGTAGGCTTCCCGGGCTGGCATATCGAATGCTCCGCCATGGCCATGAAGTACAATGGCCCCACTCTGGACATTCACTGCGGCGGTTCTGACCATATCCGCGTGCACCACACCAACGAAATCGCGCAGAGCGAATGCGCCAACGGCGTTCAGTTCTCCCGTTTCTGGATGCACGGTGAATTCCTCCGTACCGCCAGCGAAGAAAAGCTGGAAGACGGAACCACTCAGCAGACCTTCGGCAAGATGAGTAAGTCCAGCGGCGAATTTTTGACCGTTACCTTGCTCATGGACCGCGGCTACAATCCGCTGGACTACCGCTACTTCGCACTGGGCAGCCACTACCGCAACTACCTGAACTTCACCTGGGACGCCCTCACCGGCGCCAAGGAAGCCTTCAAGAGCCTTCACAAGAAGACCGACCCCCTGATCGGCAAGGCAACTGAAATCAAGAGCGAAGCTGCAAAGGCTTTCCAGGAAGAATTCAAGACCGCTATTGGCGACGACCTGAATATGCCCCGCGCCCTCGGCATCCTGAATACCATGCTCAAGTCAGACATCGATGACGGCGAAAAGGCTGCTCTCGTGATGGACTTCGACAAGATCTTCGGCCTCAAGCTGGATCAGCCCCGCGAAGACTACAAGAAGAAGGCAGAAGAAGGCGCCGCAGGCGTTGACGTTGCCAAGGTGGAAGAACTGCTGGCCGCCCGTAAGGAAGCTCGCGCCAACAAGAACTGGGCAGAAAGTGACCGCATCCGCGACGAACTGGCCGCCATGAACGTGGTGATCAAGGACTCCAAGGAAGGCACCACCTGGAGCATCAAGGAATAACATTCCCTACGTCATCCCCGACCTGATCGGGGATCTAGCAGTCCAAAGCATTAAAAACCGTCCGGCAAACACCGGGCGGTTTTATTCGTTTGTACTTATTTTTTCATTCGTTTTAATTTCGCAGCATCAATCGAATCTCGAATTGAACCACAGCAATTCCGCACTGAACAAGGGTTGACAAGGGAATCCACCAACAACCATGTCATTTTGTTTTAAAGTAGTTTATCTTTGCGAGTGATTAAATAAGCTTTCAAGCTTTTGGTAATCAACAGTCCCAATCTTCTTATCGGGCATACCCCATTGATCACAAGGGATTATACCTCCACTGTTACAACCGCAAACGCAACCTTTAGACATAAGAAGACGTTCTTTGATGTTGTAGGTTTTTACCATGATAAATTCATCTTGTGGTTTTGAAACATCAAAAAATAACACATTGTAGTTTTGTTTAACCACCAAAATGTCACGAAGAGTGGGATTCCCTACCATCCTTGGTAAGGAATCCGTTTCGTTAGAACTGCAAGCCACGAAAGCAAAAATTGCAGAAAGAATCAAATGTCTTATTGATTTAGACGTGATTCCATACCTCTTACAAATTTATGATGATTTTACTTGGCGTTTTTAATCTTATCCGCCAGTTCCTGGACCTTTTCTGTGGGGAGCTTGAGAACGCGAGCCACACGTTCTACAGAATCCCCTTCGCGAAGAAATGCCTCGGCGGCTTTGAGCAGGCCTTTATTCTCTCCTTCAACATGAGAAAGGAACAGGCGTCCGATCTGTTCGTCAATACTGATTGTACAGGCCACTTGATCCTCCAGGATTTTCTTATCGCGTTCGGTGTTTACGGTGA